>JAHDEB010000013.1:27521-32683 GCA_020629055.1 Chloroflexota bacterium | reverse complement strand
GTGGTCCAAACGATGTTCGCCCCACGCCGTTCTGTATCTTGTCTGCGCCATTTGCTGGCCCATGCGACCATATCGTGCCCATCGATGAGTTCGATCGGTTTTCCGGCCGCCCACGTTTCCGCTTGGCGCGAAATACGGCCGGTGGTACACAGGTGAGCTTCTGTGGCAGCAACATGAAACATCGCTCCATATAAATCTCGCACAACCGGCTGCCCAACATTGCCCGCATACCGCTTGCACTGCACAACAACCTTCTTGTTTCCCCGCTTTAATAGTAAATCTATCCCCTCATCACCAGACGCAACAGTCTCTTCAACCTTATACCCCTCTTTTTGATAGAGCCATGCGCAATAGTGCTCAAAATCGATAGGATCAAGCTTTTGCATCTGCTCAAGCACTCGAATGTTTTGGTATCGTTGGATTTGCTTTTTTGTAAATTGCATGAGTGATCGGGGTTAAAGGGTCAAAAAAGATTATTTATCTCGGAGATGTGGGAATAATAAGACTTCGCGGATGGTCGTTTTGTTGGTCAACAGCATCGTCAAACGATCAATGCCCATCCCAAAACCACCGTTAGGCGGCATACCATATCGCATCGCCCGCAGATAATCATGGTCTATCGGATTGCTTTCATCGTCATCTGATTGGTACATTTCCTGCATGTCTAAGAAGCGTTGCTCTTGGTCCAGCGGGTCGTTTAACTCAGTAAATGCGTTGCACAGTTCCATACCAGCAATGAAGCCTTCAAAGCGCTCTACGTGAGAACTGTCTTCAGGTATCATTTTTGCAAAGGGAGAAATCTCGCGAGGGTATTGAGTGATAAAAGTCGGTTGAATCAACTTCGGTTCAACAAACTCACCAAATAAATCATCGATGAGTTTACCCCAAGCCTGACCACCCGCATTTTCACTTCCCATCGCCTGGGCCAAACTATCAGCCGTGCGATGTTCCATGTAATCGATACCCGAGAATTGTTTGATAGCATCTCGCATCGTGACTCGAGGCCAAGGGGGTGTTAAGTCTACCTCTTTGCCATCAAATTCGATTTGCAATGTACCGTTTACCGCCATGCACGCTGCCGCAACCATCTCTTCGGTCGCTTTCATGACGTCGTTATAATCCCAATAGGCGGCGTAAAATTCAACCTGTGTAAATTCAGGATTATGTTTAAAACTAACCCCCTCATTGCGAAAATCGCGGCCGATTTCGTAAACACGTTCGATGCCACCGGCAATCAATTTTTTCAAATACAGCTCAAAAGAAATACGCAGGTACAAATCTTGCTTTAGCTGATTGTGATGGGTCACAAATGGTTTGGCCGCTGCGCCCCCGTAGATGGGTTGTAAAACCGGTGTCTCAACTTCAAGGAAACCTAGGTCATCTAGATAGTTGCGAATCGCTTTAACAACTTTGGCGCGCGCCCAAAACTGGTCGCGTACTTCACGGTTCACAGCCAAATCAGCGTACCGTTGACGATAACGTTCTTCGACGTCTGTGAAGGCACTGTGGCGCACCATTTCGCCGTCAACCTCAGACTCTTTCGCGACCGGCAAGGGGCTCAATGCTTTACTCAGAATTTTCCACTCTGAAACGTTGATACTGACCTCACCCATTCTGGTGCGAAATATTTCCCCGCTGGCTTGGACAAAGTCACCCAAGTCGATCATCTTTTTGAAAACTTGATGGGATTCTTCCCCCACAGAGTCACGCCGGATGAAAAGTTGCAGCCGGCCGTGTCCATCTTCGATGTGCGAAAAGATCAACTTACCCTTGTCCCGAATACTGATAACCCGGCCGGTGATGGTCGCCTGTACGGCCGGCTTTTCGTCGCTGTCAGCCAACGCAGCTTCTGCGGATTCAAATTCCGCAACGGCTTCGGCCGTGGTATGTGTTCTTTCAATCCGTAATGGATAAGGGTTGATGCCTGCTTCTTTTAAGGCTTCAAGTTTTTCGATCCGCTTTTGCTCTAGCGAGTTGGGTTGCCAACGAGTCATTAAAATGCTCCAAACAAGTTTTTTTCAGACATAAAAACGTCGGGACCAACCTCTGGAATGGTAGATTATCCATGGTCCCGACAAGTGTCTTTTAATTCGATTTTGAACGAAGCATATATTTTAGGCCATTTGGCTCTTTTTCGCATGATCGTAGCAAAATCATTTCGGTTTTATAACTAAGGTTAAGTATTGATATCGGGCCCTTTTTTATGAGTCACGCCAACATTCAGTAAAACCTCGCGTTTCAAACACTGACCTAGCATGGCAAAGATGTAGACGAACAGGCTCAAACAACTTTAAATCGGATCAAAATCCATCCAGGGTAATTCGGCAGACTTTCGCTCCAATCTCGCAAACACGAACCAGCTCCCCGCCCCAATAAACCCCAAACGAGGTCACATCCGCTTCTAATCGAGTCACCCAAAAACGAGAGGTAGATTCATAACCTGGAAAATCTATCCAATTAAAATCTGTACACCGAGGGTCACGCAACGATGTACGGTCAACTGTGCCTGTTTCCAAGGCGTTACACTTCTGGGGTTCAATAATTGTTCGTCCCCACTTTTGCGCCCGATACGCCCAGCTGGTCTCTTTGCCGGAATTATCTAACGAAACAAATGACAGCAAAGCGACATCTATCTCAACCTCTGTTGGATTGTATAAATACAACACCAATGGGTCAGGATAAATAACCATCAGGTCCGGATTAGATATCCGCGTAGCAGTAGGCAAAATCGGCGTTGGTTCTACGGCTGTCTCTACTGTTGGGACCACCTCTTGAACAACTGCCGTAGCCGTTGTCGTCGGTTCGATCGTGGGAACCTCGGTCACAAGCAAGGCTGGCGCATCACTTGATATTGTATTCACAACAATGGGCAAAATCGTAGGCACAGGCGGTTCTCCGACTTCAGCCATTTTGCTACCAGGATTTTCAGATGGGGTTGCAACCACTTGCTGCAATCCGAAATAAGTCAGCCACAATAAACCAGCCCCGATTACGATTGAAAGCACAAGCAGTATGGGCAACATCTGCGAAGGTAAATGTTTGTTTTCAGCTGGCGTTGGAACCACTGTGGGAATATCTAGCAAAGTCGGTGTGCGATTAAGACGATCATGCTGGGTTGAATCTTGAATGAGGTCGTCTAATTTTTCAATTTTCAACTTTTTTAAAGCCAGTCTGTTCGCTAGGGTCTTCGATATATCTTCTTCGCAAGGCTCATTCAAACTACCACTTGCCTGTGCCTGCTCCCTTTCAGCCACAAGCAGTTCAAGTGATGTTTCGATATCTTCGGCACTCACACCAAGGGCGGTCCGTATCACCTCAATTAACTCTCGGCCTGACGAATACCGTTCTTCAGGGTTGCGCGACAAAGCTCGGGCAAAAATTTCGTTGATTTCGGCCGCAAGCCGATTATTAAACGTGGTCGCCTCAGGTAGCTCCCCGGTTAATGTTTTTAAAAGCGCCCCGGTCACACTTTCAGCTTCAAATGGCAGATGGCCGGTCAACATCTCGAACAAGATGACGGCTAAGGAATATAAATCAGACAAATGATTTGCGTCTGAGGCTTTTTGGGCCTGCTCGGGTGACATGTAATGAGGTGTGCCAAACGATTCCCCCAAGGTTCCTTTTGTCATCTCTAAGGCTAACCCGAAATCGGTGAGCAGAATGTTGCCTTTATGCGCCAATAACACGTTTGACGGTTTGACGTCGCGGTGAATAACGCCCTGGCTGTGTGCAAAGTCAAGCGCGGCCGCCAGCTTGTCCCCGATTCGTAAGACATCCGCCACCGGCAGTAAAGTCGACTCGGCTTGACAGTCGTCTAAAATATTGCGCAAGTCAGGGCCATCGACATATTCCATCACAAAATAGGGAACGTCTTGGTCAAAGTCTGCATAATATACTTGAACGATGTTGGGGTGACGCCAGGTTGCAATAAGCTGTGACTCCCGATGCATACGCCTGACATAAACAGGATTATCTCGATAAAATTGATGGATAATCTTGATGGCCACTGATCGGCCGAGAACCACATCTTCCCCTTTGTAAACGGTTGCCATACCCCCACGGCCGATTACCTTCTGGATCAGAAAGTTTGCAAGCTGCTTGCCTATGAGTGGGTCCGAATTCCAATGGGATGACGCCAATGCGGTATCCTCTACTTTAACTTTTCTATCGATATGGTGCTGGAAAGGCTATTTTATGTCTGAATTAGCCTCTTTCCATTCAATTTGTCTATCAAAACAACTGAATAAATCAATTTTATCTTGGTTAACGCTGTCTTCAAAATAAAATCCAGCGTACAGTTAGCCCTTTTGGGCCATCAGACTTTGTAGGATTTTAATGACACTTTCATCGGCAACGTCATCTGCAATAAATGCATCCTCAATATCCCTGATCAAAATAAATCTTAACTTCTTGCCCTTTTTCTTTTTATCCTGCTGCATCGCTGCCATTAACTCTTCTGGATCAAGGGCTGGTAATCGAGTCGGCAAGTCGACCGCCTCGAGCATCTTTTCAATTTTTGCAGGCAAATCGGCCGGACAATAGCCGAGTTCTTTTGAAAGTGTCGCCGCGCACATCAGTCCCATCGCCACACCTTCCCCATGTTTGACCTGATACTGGGTGACCTGCTCAATCGCATGCCCAAAGGTATGCCCCAAGTTCAACAGCGCACGCTCGCCTTTTTCGAATGGATCCCGCTGAACAACGTCTCTCTTGACTGTGACGACATCCTGAACCAATGTTTGGAACGCGTTGCGATTTTCAGTGGAAAACCCGTTTCTCAACTCATCTCCCCAACTTTGACGCAAAATCTCAGGCAATACCTCTTTGGCGCTTAAAAGACCGTGCTTGATCGCCTCGGCCATGCCACATGCAAATTCATCGGCCGCCAGGGATTTCAACAAACTTAGGTCAGCAAATACCGCTTCAGGCTGTTTAAACGCCCCAACCAAGTTTTTTCCCTCCGGCATGTCGACCCCGGTCTTGCCACCGACACTCGCATCTACAATCGAAAGAAGTGAGGTGGGACAGGTTACAAATCGAATGCCACGCATAAACGTTGCTGCAACAAAGCCTGAAAGGTCGTTAATGACCCCTCCTCCTAAAGCGACAACTGTGGTCTGGCGATCACAACCGGCCGCAAACATTTGCTCGTACACAGTTCG
>JAHDEB010000013.1:2282-27421 GCA_020629055.1 Chloroflexota bacterium | reverse complement strand
CGATCACAACCGGCCGCAAACATTTGCTCGTACACAGTTCGTACTGAATCGAGTGTTTTAAATTCCTCACCCGCAGGCAAAGTAATAATCTTGCAGTTTTCCCACTGTTTGGCCGCTCGCTTTGCATATAACGGACCAACGTTTGTATCGGTAATAAGCGCTACGCGGTCGGCCGTATTTGATAAATGGCCAACTTGCCCCAATAAATCATATCCGATCGTCACATGGTATTCCCCGGTCGGGTGTGAAACAGGCAAGCGAGCAAAATCTAGTTCTTCCATCTCTCTCTAATCCTTCTGAAATAAATCGTTGTGCCGCAATTATACCCAGCCGGTTCAAAGACCGGAATGGTCATTTTAAAAGCCAAAAAAAATCAAAACGTTTCGAAATTTCACTTTCCGCTAAAACGCGTGAAAGAGTCGGGAAAAGTTAAAAACTTTACAGACTATTTACTGAAATGGGCAGGGATGTAAGTAAAGTCGTCACGTGAGAAAGATAAAATCAACAGAGGAGCGCTCGTGGATGAGAACCTTCTTTTTATCCTTCGGCCTCCAAAGCTATTTCCTCTGACTTTATTCACACCATGGAATTAATTCAGTTTACTGCCATCTCCATAACGGTGCTTACCCAAGCAACTCTATTGGTTCTATGCATCATTTACCTGGTTCAACAGCGGGATTTACGCACCCCCGGCTGGGTCATGATTTGGTTCTGTGTCTCGGCCCTGCTTTACTGTGTGGCTCAATTCATTTCCGAATCTCTACGCCATCATAATCCGGTCCATGCATTTTTAATTCCACTCCAATTTATCCCGATTTCTCTTTCAGCCTCTGCACTGATTCAATTAGCTTACCGTTTCCCCATTAATTACATCCGCTTTAAATTTGAACGGAACTTGGTATTAGCCATATCGGTTGTTGTTGTGATGCTGATTACCGCCTTTACCTTAAACCGCCCACTTGAAATAGTTGATGCAGAACTGCTTTTCATGCGTGCAGCCAGTGGACTTGGGTTTTCCTGGGCCATCTTTGTGACTATTCGAAATTATCTAGTTCACTTGAAGCAGTCTGACCAAAAAATGCCACAAAGCTTGTTACAGCCAAAAAACCAAATGACACAAGCGTTCAATTTCCTTGTTTTGGTTCTGGCAATTCCGCCGATTTTGATACTGCTCGCCTTTTTACGGGAAAATGACTGGATCAGACCATTGGTTGCGGACCTAACATTTGCGGCCGGTGGCATCCTTTTTATCTACTTTCTGATTACAACCTATCTAAATTACTCTTGGCAAAAGACCACTTTTTTAGCTCAGCTTCTAGGCAGTATCATCGTCACCCAGCTTATTTTGATCAGCTTTTCAGCTACGATCCTAGAACCTCGTCTGTCTCGGACCTATTTCAACGACCAGCTGATTCCTCAAGAAACCCAGCTTCGTTTTATACATGAAGGGGATGGGTATAGCGTCGATCGAACAGACATTAAATTTGATGGGGAGATTGGAGAGCTGATCGATATTCAAAATGAAGATGCGGTTCGCTTGAATATACCGTTTGAGTTCCCCTATTTCGACCAAAGCTATCAATCGATATTTATAAGTGACAACCGCTTAGTCACGTTTGACCAGCCGTTTGACTTAAGGACGATGCGTGACGGGTTGCAACCAGGAATCGCGCTGCTGGCCATGAACATAGACCCTGAAGCACCAAATCTAAACCCAGCTTCAGGCATCTACCAAAAAACGAGCGAAGAAGAAGTTGTCATTACATGGTTAGAGCTCCCGCTGCAAGGAAGTTCAGATCTAACAACGGCACAGCTCACCCTTCGGCCGTCAGGTACGATCGATCTCGCATTTATTTCTCATCCGACAGAATCCGCTTATTCACATAAAGCGCTGAGTGCCCCTTGGCTGATCGGGTTACAATCCGGACATTTTGAGCACATGCCCCACGAAGTTAATTTTTTGGTAGGGCTGCCTTATGACACGGCCGGCAACAACGGTATCGTTCAAGATTACCATATCGAATATCGAGATTTCCTTCACACAAACGTTGAACCGCTCATCATTATTTTAATCATCGGCCTCATTTTAACCTTGGGTGGATTTCCACTCTTCATGGGTTTTAACGTCTTACGGCCGGTTGGGGACCTCGTTGAAGCGGTTGAAGAGATCAATCGAGGCAATTTAGATGTTTCGATTCGCGTCAGCCGCAATGATGAAATCGGTTTTCTCACAGACTCATTTAACCGAATGGTCACCTCGATTCGTGATCAAAATACACAGCTAAGCGAATATAGCAACAACCTAGAAAATCGAGTCATCCAAAGAACTGCGATGCTGGCCCAAATGACCAAACAGGCGGAAAAATCACGAGAGGAAGCGATTATGGCGAACCGGACAAAATCAGCCTTTATCGCCAACATCACCCACGAAATTCGTACCCCGCTAAACGCCATTGTCGGCTTTAGCGATATTTTGCGCGAAGACGTCCATGAAATGGGTCATGTGCAGTGGGAAAACGATCTAATCCGCATCAAAAAATCGGCAAACGAGCTGCTTGCGATGATCAATGACATCCTCGATATCTCTAAAATTGAGGCCGGTCGCACCACGTTTCTATACGAAGAATTCAACCTGCGCAATCTAATTGTCGACATCTCAGATCTGCTTAGACCGCTTTTTAGAGAAAGCCAAAATGAAGTTTCTTTTGCCAGTCAGGTTGCACAACCCTTGCTGCAGGGAGACTATATGAAGGTCCGCCAAATCATTCAAAATTTGATCGGCAATGCGGCCAAATTTACCGAAAATGGAAATATCCATATCGAAATTAATCAGACCATAGATGCGGACCAGCCGTTTTATTTGGTTAAAGTTCGAGATACCGGCATCGGTATGACGCAAGACGAAATGGACCGTGTATTTGAGCCATTCCAACAGGCGGATAATTCAACCACCCGAAACTATGGCGGCAGCGGTCTTGGACTGGCGATTTCCCGACAATATGCGGAAATGATGGGTGGCAGACTGTGGGTAAAAAGTGAACCAGGTTCTGGCTCAACGTTCTTTTTAGCCCTCCCGATCTCCCCTCCCAGTTCGGCCGAAATCGCGAAACGAATCAAAGAAAATGGAAAGCTAACGATTTAAAAAGTTGACAGCCAATCTCTGATTTGCTATTCTTCCGGCCGTCGGTCACCCTTTTTCAGAATGACGTTTGTCAATTACAAGGGTGAACGTCAAAAGGCGATTACACAATCGCCCTAAACAAAATAATAAAATCAAAAACGTTGAACCGAAGTAGTACCTATCAAAGCGAGCTCCAGAGAGTTTCTCAATTTTCTGAAAGAGAAACATCAGCGCAGATAGCGAATGGATCGGGAAGTTGATTGAGTAAACGAGTTAAAGATATGACCTTAGTAGCTTAATCCGGCCGCCACCGTTAACAGGCTAGGTTTAATATAAGTGATTAGATAGTAGGGGTTAGTTATTAGTTAACCTCGACGCTAAACAAATGTATTGAATTAAATCAAGGTGGCTGGGCCATTGTTAACACAAAGGCCAAACAGCAATCAGGGTGGTACCGCGGGAATTTCAAACGCTCTCGTCCCTTCTTTTTTCCAGCATTGGAAGAGAAAGGACGAGAGCGTTTTTTGTTTTCCAATTTATCGATTTAGATAACAGACATCGGTTGAAAAACAAGCCGATATCTACCATCTAATATCTACCCTTTAAACAAATGGCTTCAAATTATTACCCAGACATCGACGAGTTTTCTCAGTATGTAAAAAATGGTGCAACGATCGTGCCGGTTTACAGAGAGTTCTCGGCCGACCTCGAAACGCCGGTCACCGTCTATCTCAAACTGATGAACGAGAATGAAACCTCGTTTTTGCTAGAGTCTGTTGCCCCAGGTGGCATCTCAAGCCGATATTCATTTCTAGGCGTCAACCCGACCGGCGTGATATCCCTCAAGGATCGAACTGTAACCGATAGCCGGAAAGAAAAGCCGTATGAGCTGGCTGAAGGCGAGGACATCTTGCATGTTTTAGAACGGGAAATGGATGGTCTCGTGCCAGCAGATATCCCTGGTTTGCCCCGGTTGCAAGGTGGCGCCGTTGGCTTTTTGGGCTATGACACCGTTCGCTTCTACGAAAATATCGCAGAGACGGCCGAACGCGCGATTGATATCCCCGAAGCGATTTTTATGCTAGCGGATACGTTGATTATTTTTGATCATATTCGCCATCGCATTCAAGTGCTATCAAACGTTCGCATCGAAGGGGATCGCACCCCACAAGGGTTGGCGAAAAAGTATGTGTCGGCCATCGGAGAAATCGAGCGGGTATCTGAAAAATTGCTTCGGCCGCTCCCCTCTATCCCAACAAAAAAATGGGGCGTCAACTTACAAGGGCAGCGCGGAAAGGTCATATCGAACAAAACTCAAGCGGAATTTGAGCAAATGGTGCGTGATGCGAAAGAATACATCGCGGCCGGTGACATCTTCCAAGTGGTGCTAAGCCAGCGGTTTGAACGGCGTACCGATGCCCACCCATTTATGATCTACCGAGCGTTGCGCATGCTAAATCCGTCACCCTACATGTTTTACCTAAACTTTGGCGATTTAGACTTTCAGGTGGTGGGTGCATCTCCTGAAGTACACGTCATGCTTGAGGATGAGACGGCCGAGCTGCGGCCGATCGCAGGCACACGCAAAAGGGGTAAAAATGAAGCTGAGGACAAAGCGCTTGAAGAGGATTTAATTAATGATCCGAAAGAAGTCGCAGAGCATGTCATGCTCGTTGACCTGGGACGAAACGATCTTGGACGGGTGTGCAAATATGGCTCGGTTGAAGTGACCGAAATGATGGTGGTTGAAAAATATAGCCACGTCATGCACATTGTGAGCCATGTCAAAGGTGAAATTGATCCAAAAATGAATGCGTTTGCGCTGATGCGGGCCACATTCCCGGCCGGAACGCTTTCAGGGGCACCCAAAGTGCGTGCAATGCAAATTATCGAAGAGCTAGAAGGGGAACGACGCCATTTATACGGCGGTATTGTGGGATACTTTAGCTACGATGGAAATTCCGACACTTGTATCGCCATTCGAACAATGGTGATGAAAGGTGACAAAGTTTATATACAAGCAGGCGCAGGCTTGGTTGCTGATAGCGACCCCGCCAGCGAACATGAAGAATGTCAAAATAAAGCGATGGCGGTTGTCAAAGCGATTGATTTAGCAGAAGAAGGAGGGTTTTAGAGTTGATCAGCTAATAAGACTGATCAATGGACAAGCTCATGAATAAAAAACGCGTATTTAGTGGCATCCAGCCATCCGGTGAATTTACCCTAGGCAACTACCTAGGAGCGACCCGAAATTGGGTTCGTGATCAAGACAAGAAGGTAAATTACTTCTGCATTGTCGATTTACACAGCATTACGGTGCCACAAGAGCCCGAAGAATTGCGCCATCAGACCCGGTCATTGGCCGCAATGCTCATGGCTTGTGGATTGACTCCTGAAAAATCGACGATATTTATTCAAAGCCATGTAAAGGCCCATGCGGAAGGGGCCTGGTTGCTCAACTGCATCACCCCGCTAGGCTGGTTGCAGCGCATGACCCAATACAAAGACAAGGCGGCCAAACAAGAGAGCATCTTGACCGGCCTGCTAGACTATCCGGTTTTGATGGCCGGCGACATTATATTTTACGATGCGGACGAAGTCCCGGTTGGTGACGATCAGAAACAACACGTAGAATTGGCCCGCGATATCGCCCAAACGTTTAACCATCGGTATGAAGAAGATTTCTTTGTCGTCCCGAAGCCGGTCATTCCTAAAGCTGGCGCACGGGTGATGGGTTTGGACGACCCGACCCGCAAAATGTCTAAAAGCTATTCTCACATTCGAGGGCACGCGGTCCGCTTGCTAGACGATGACAAAGAAATCATGCGTTCTTTCAAAAAAGCGGTAACAGATTCCGACAATGAAATTGTCTTTTCAGATGACCCTGCCAAAGCCGGTGTCCGCAATCTTTTGGGCATTTATCAAGCTGTCACAGGGAAAGATGAAGCAAGCGTCCTAGCTGACTTCTCTAGTGCCCGTGGGTACGGCGACTTGAAAGTATGGGTGGCTGAAGCGGTAATTGAAGAAATCGCTCCGATTCGCAAGCGGCACGGTGAGTTAATGGATGATCCGGCCGAAATCGATCGGTTTTTGGCGAAAGGCGCGGCCCAAGCAGAGGCTGTTTCTCAACCAAAAGTAGATGCGATGAAAGAAATGATGGGGCTCATTGTTCCGAAATAATTTTTCGAAAACAATGCAGACGATTTAGAAGGTAACTGGTATGAAAAAAACGATCTGGGTAGTAGTCACAATTACATCTGTTCTTTTGTTAGGGGGATTAATAACCGCTTGCGGCAGCGCTTCACCCGAGCCGGAGCTGGCTGAATTGCCAACGCTTGCGGCCACGCTCCCCCTACCTTTGCCAGAGACGAATGTGCCACCCACATTAGAGCCAACCAATACGGTTGTGCCACCGACCCAGAAACCGCTCGTACCGACACCCACGCTGCCCCCCACCGAAACGTCTGTGGTGAATTTCGCAGCAACCGACACCCCAACGCCAACACGCTTACCTGGTGTGTTGCCCACTTACACACCGACTGCGATGGCTCCGATGCAGATCGGTGTCGGGTTCCCTGGCACCATTGGCCCCAGCGAGTTTCGCATCCATTTAGTGGAAGGGATTGAAGATCAAACGATTTATGCAGCGGTTCGGGTCAAACCGGGTGTCGATGCTGGATTGCTGGTCTTTGAAGGGGACATTGCTGAGCTAGCGAAAGATGCCAAAAAATCGGTACAAGATTTATTGATCTCTGCATCGGCCGAACGTGAGGCTAACTTTAATGGACCAGGGCTGATGGAAACGATGGCGTTCACCCCCAGCGCAGATGGGCCGATTACGCTTGTGGTGACATCAACGGCCGACAGCGAAGGGCTTTACCGGCTTTATGTGTTTGATAAAGCGACCGCATCGGCCAATGTTGTTTACAACCAAACGGTAGAACTGGCGGCCGAGCAAACGACTTCTGTTGCAGCAACGTCCAATGGCGGCAAACCGGTTGTCGCATTTATGAACCCTCTCGACCCCGCCTTAGACAGCAAAATTGTGCTAAAACGAGACAATGGCAGCGTCATCACCGAGGCGAACTATGTGGGCCCAGGGTTACACGAGAGCGCTTTTGCCCAACCGTTGATCACATCGGTTTACACAGTTGACTTAATTAATGTAGGCAGCGCAACAGGGCTGTTTGAAATCATCGTCATCGCGATGCAAGATCCTTTTTAGCTAAGCAGGTCACACTTTTTCTTCAAAAGACCTAACCAATCAAAACATTATGGTACTCGTTATAGACAACTACGATTCATTCACCTACAACCTTGTGCAATATTTAGGTGAACTCAATCAAGAAATTCAGGTATTTCGCAACGACCAAATTACGGTCGAAGAAATTAAGGCACTTAAGCCGGACCACATCCTGATCAGCCCAGGGCCAGGAGACCCAGATGACGGAGGCGTTTCGCAAGATGTCATCCGTGAATTGGGTGGCGAAATTCCGATTCTGGGCGTTTGCTTGGGCCACCAATGCATCGGCAACGTATTTGGAGGAACCGTCACGAGGGCACCCTCTCTGATGCACGGCAAGGTCTCGAAAATTCATCATCAAGGGGATGGGTTATTTACAGGGCTTCCGAATCCTTTTACAGCAACTCGCTACCACTCCCTTGTGGTGGAAGATATTCCAGATTGCTTGGAAGTGACCTGTGTGACTGAAGATGAAATTGTGATGGGGCTGCGTCACAAAGAGCTTGAAATCGTTGGGGTTCAGTTCCACCCTGAAAGCATTTTGACCGAAGGTGGTCACCAGATGCTGCAAAACTTTTTAGAAGGAAAAATCTAGGGGATTATGGATTTCAGATTGAAGATTTACGATTGGGCATCGTGCCAATCAAAGTGAATCGTCAATCCAAAATCGTCAATCGTAAATCAAAAGATGTTAAAACCATATATTGCAGAAGTAATCAACGGCCGGTCGCTGGATTTTGACCAAGCGAAAACGGCCATGACAATCATCATGACCGGGGAAGCGACCCAAGCCCAGATCGGTGGTTACCTAACGGCATTGCGCATGAAAGGTGAATCTACTGCAGAAGTGGCAGGCAGCGCGGCCGCCATGCGCGAGCTGTACATTCCGGTCAAACCTCAAGAAAACGGCGACATCATTATGGACGTTGTCGGTACGGGGGGTGACGGTCGTCACACGTTTAATATTTCAACCACGACCGCCTTTGTTGTGGCGGGGGTTGATGGCTACAGAATCGCCAAACACGGCAATCGTGGTGCCAGCAGCAAAAGCGGCTCGGCCGACGTCTTAATCGCTTTGGGCGCCAATTTAGATATTAGCCCAGAGGCGGTCGGTAACTGCATCGACGAGGTCGGTATCGGCTTTATGTTTGCGGTAAAGCATCACCCAGCGATGCGACATGCGATTGGACCACGCCGAGAGCTAGGGCAACGGACCGTTTTCAATATTTTGGGGCCACTCACAAATCCGGCCGATGCCAAACATTATATGATCGGCACCTTTGCCCCATACTTGTGTGACCAGATGGCGGGATCGCTTAAAGATCTAGGAGCAAAAAGTGCGTTTGTCGTGCACGGTGCAGACGGGTTAGACGAGCTTTCAACAACGGGTGTGAATCAATTGACCCATCTGTTAGATGGAAAGCTAGAAAAAATCGAATTAGACCCGGCCGACATCGGTTTGCCCTATGCCAGCTTAGATGATTTGATCGGTGGTGAACCTGATGAAAATGCCCAAATCACACGAGACATATTAGGTGGTAAACTTACAGGGCCAAAGCTCGATATCGTATTGCTCAATGCTGCGGCCGCCTTATCAACCCAAACGCGTGACTTTGCAGCCGGACTGGCCAAAGCACGTGAATCGATCACGTCTGGCAAAGCACTTGCAACGCTAGACGCGTGGATCGCTAAAACAAACCAGTAGACCGGTGTTCAGTAATCAGTGCGCTTCGCGCTCGGTTGACTGACTTACCGAACAGTGAAAACTGCGGCCGATGGGCCACCAAAACTATGTCTGTACCAAAATATATCCAAGATCGAGGCACCATTCTCGACGAAATCATGCGCTACCATCGGGAGCGTTTGCCAAAAACAAAATCAGAAATCTCACCTGCTAGCTTGCGGGCGATGGTTCAACTGGTCCCCCCGCCGCTTGATTTTTACGCTGCGATTACAAAGCCAGGTGTTTCGTTGATCGCTGAATGCAAAAAGGCCTCCCCAAGCAAAGGTCTCATTGTGCCGGACTACAATGCGGTTGAAATCGGGTTAGATTACCAAGATGCAGGCGCTTCGTGTATTTCGGTCCTTACTGACGGCCGACATTTTCAGGGATCCTTAGAGGATCTGCGTGATGTCCGAGAAGCAACCAGGCTGCCGGTTCTACGCAAAGACTTTATGTTTGATCCGTACCAAATCTATGAATCACGTACGGCCGGGGCCGACTGTATTCTGCTCATCGCTTCGGTGCTGGGGGATACGGAAGTTGCAAGCCTAATGGCGCTCGCCACAAAGTTGGGTATGAGCACATTGGTCGAGGTACATACAGATGAAGAGTTAGATCGAATGCTGGCACTTGATCCTCAGCCGAAAATCATCGGGGTTAACAACCGTAATCTTCAAACGTTTAAAGTAGATTTCGACAATACCGCCCGTTTACGTGACAAAATCCCCTCTCATATCGCTGTTGTAGGGGAAAGTGGACTAAAAACAACGGATGACGTGCGCAGGATGAAAGATATCGGGGTTGATGCGATGCTGGTGGGAGAAACTTTGGTCAAGAATGAAGATCCGCGCCGAATCGCTCGGGCGTTTGTCTTAGCCGGGCGCGATCGGCCGTAACTGTTTTAGTTAAATTTCAGCCTTGCTCAATAGGCAAAAAAAAAGATCGGTACAGGTCCGATCTTTTTTTTTGCCTACCTATTTCTTAGCGCAATCTCTTGGGTTTACTTTATTTTAGCATCAGCCCGCACAGCAGCTCTCGACGATACGGCAGGCACATGATGATGTGATCGGCACGTCATTAAAGAGCAGCGCCTCGTTTAGTTTTTGGCGCCAAATGGCCAACTCTTCCCTCTTGCCCAGCTTCTCTAAACACTCTACAAAGCCGTGCAGGCTCCAAATATTGTCGGGATGCACATTCGCGCGATTGACCGTTCCATCTAACCCCAGATCAGCTCGGTAAACCGCCTCGGCCTCTTCAACATGGTCTTGGGCCAATAGCAGCGCGCCTAATGCATGTCGCGGAGGGTGCATCCATGCCCATGGCTCTGTATAAAATAGTCCATCACTTAACGCCACCGCCTGGCGCAGATGTGAAAATGCTGACACGTAATACCCTTTGTGATAATAGATCTCACCACACATCATTTCTCGGGCGATGGCTAAAACAGATCTGGATGTATTATTAAACAGATGACGATCTTTAGAAATCGTAGAAACGGTGCGTTCAAAGTTTTCTCGTTCTTCTTCGGCCGCATCAAAATTCTTGAGCGTGGCATAGGCGATGCCTTTGGCGTAATGGTGCATCGCTGTGGTCACCGGATAAAGATCACTGTTTTCTGGCATCGGTTCATCGATAATTTCTTGCCACTTGCCAAAGCGAACAAAAACGTGCATGCGCATCGAGTAATACGCTTCAAGCGTAATTTGAAAGGCTGGCGTACTCTGCAACAAAACTTCGTCTGTTAAGATTTCGCAGATCATATCGGCCGCTTCTATCGCCTTATCCCAGCGCCCTAAAAACATAGAGACGAACATTTTTAGATGGTTGTCGTGGCAAACGGCCGCCGTGTATTGCCCAAATGGGCCAAACTGCGCCAAATACTTTTTATCCGCCTCGATCGATCTTTCGCTCGCAACCAACGCGTCATAATAATGACCGCACAGCGCATCGATGTGGGTGGGCATGTGGCACAAATGTCCGCTGTCAGGCGCAATTGTGCGTAATCCATCGGCCGCTTCTAAGGCCCACTCCGGATATGGTGACATCTCAACCGTATGGATCATCATATGCCCCAATCCAGGATGAGGGTCTAGATTGCCCCGCTTCGCCAAGCGTAGACCATTTTCTAAAACAGCCAACATCTTAACCGTATCGGCCCCTTCCGCCGCTTTTTGTGTTTTTGTATCCCAAAGCCTCCAAGGGGTCTTCATCATCATCGCTTCTGCATAAATAGAGATAATGTCTCTGTCTTCAGGGAATTTTGAGTAGACGGCCGACATCGCATCAGCAAAATCAAAATTCCAGCGATTCATCTCTTCTATCGGCTGTATCGTTGTCGATTGATAGCGACTCTTTAACGCATCGATCATCGCCCGTTCCGCTTCAGTCCCTCCTTCTGCAAATTTGCCTCCCTTTTCAATAGCATCAGCTATCAGGGGCAAACAATGTTCCAACTCCTCGTGGGTGTAGAAGCTCCATTCTTTATTAATATACGGTCCAGATGCGTAGGCTAAACCCCAATAAGCCATTGCGCAGTGCGGGTCAAATTCAAGTGCCCGCTCAAAGCAACGTACTGCCTCTTCATGATTAAACCCATAGGTCCAAATTAACCCACGATCAAACCACGTTTGCGCTTGCAACGATGTGGTTGTAATTGGACGTGAATACGTGCCAAGGTCATAATAATCGTTCATTCTTTCATACCCCGTTTGACCATAATGCATGGCCTAGACACAGACGCAAAATCTTACATCTCGATTGTAAAATGTAGCCTCACCCTCTTTGTATCACAGTTTCTGCCGTTATCCCACCTTATGCAGACAGGTTTTGCAAAAGTAGCTCTTATTCAAAAATAAATCGGTCTGCTTTCATGATCCGATCCATCCGATTTCTAACTTATTGAAGAATTTCGACCCGAGGCTAAAGGAAATTGTTCAGATAATTCAGCGAAGTTTTCTTCTGGCTGGTAACCGAGCAAAGATTGTGCTTTTTCAACGACATACACCCGGTCAATCGAAGCAGGCCTTTGCCAACCCAATGCATCATATTTGGCCATACTGCCGGGAAATGCCTGTTCAATCACCGGCCAAGGATCTGCTAACAGCGCTGGACAATCTTCTTTTTTAAATGGCGGATTGCTCGAGATATTAAAAATCTCGAACTGGTTTAATTCGGCCGTCATTGCCAGCCAGTGAGCCATCGCCACGTCACGTCGATTCACGCCTCGATACAACCGATAAAACAGCATGAGATGATCCGATTCTGGGAAACAGCGAGACATGCGCAAAACCACAGATGAAAGCCCTTGCTCAGCTGCCTCACGACACAGCGCTTCCCCTTTTAATTTGGTCTGATCATAAATATCTTCGGGGAAAGGTTCTAAAGACTCTGTCACCCAAATCGCTTCCGTTTTTTCTCGGGTTGAACAGCCATAAACAGAGGTGGTGCTGGTAAACACAAATCGGCTGATTCGATGCTGAATGGCTAAGTTGAGTAAATTCTCGGTGCCGTGCACATTGACATCAACAAAGCGGCTTTCGGGGACATTTCCCACATGTGGGGTTAAAAACGCAGCGCAATGGATGATGCCGTCAACCTCAGGAACAATCGACTTGAGTAATCCGGCATCCTCAATACTGCCTATATGGGTTGTCCAATGTCCCGGCCGAACGTCTAATCCGATCACATTTGCATAGCCTGATACAGTTTCGGCGACGGCCGATCCGATATTGCCAGAGCTGCCGGTGACGAGAATGTTCATCAGATGACCTCACCATCTTTAATAACCGTTTCTACCGGATTTCCCCCAAGGAAATAGCTTAGATGACGCCAATCGGCCGCCTTTAAGATGAGCAAATCGGCCGCCTTGCCCACTTCAATTGACCCGACCCGCTGTGCCATCCCACAAGCATGGGCTGAATTGATCGTACTGGCAATAAGTGTCTCTGCCGGTGTTAGCCGCATTATCCGATTCGAGATCGCCATGACCAACGGCATTGAATAACATGGGGCTGACCCCGGATTAAGGTCTGTGGCTAAAGCCAAAGCACAGCCGGCATCGATCATCGCTCGCCCATTTGGATATGCGGCGATGTCATGGCCCAAATTAAAGTTTGCGGCAGGCAATGGGACAGCGATCGTATTTGAGCTGGCCAGCGCAGCGATTTCATCAGAACCGCTCACGTCTAAATGATCGGCCGAAATCGCACCCAGCCCAATCGCCATTTGGGTTCCCCCAAACGCATTAAACTGATCCGAATGAATCGTCGGAATCATTCCCAGTGCTTGACCAGCGAGCAGAACCCGTTCACTCTGGGCAACATCAAAAGCGTGGTCTTCTGTAAACACGTCCACGAAAAGTGGCACCCCATCTTTTGAAAAATGGGACTGTGCATACCATTCAGCGACCGCCGGGATCATCTCATCGACGATTAAATCAACATACCCGTTTGGATCTTCTTTGTATTCTGGTGGCAGCGTATGCGCCCCCAAAAACGTGGGGATGAGCGTGCAAGCATGTGCCTTATCTAGCCTCTCGATCACCCGCAACATCTTTAGCTCAGTATCGGTGTTGAGCCCATACCCTGTTTTGATTTCAACCGTCGTTGTCCCCAAAGCCAGCATCTGGTCTAACCGCTTCAGGGCGGCCTCAAACAGCTCGTCTTCTGTCGCGGCCCGGGTATGGCGCATCGTACTGACGATACCCCCCCCGGCCGACATGATTTCCATGTAGCTAGCACCCTGAATCCTCATCTCAAATTCGTGGACCCGATCGCCGCCAAATACGGTATGGGTATGAGAATCGACAAATCCTGGGATCACAGCTTTGCCCGCACAGTCGATGATCTGCTCGGCCGCATATTTTTCAGTGAGTGCCACAGAATCGCCCAAGGCAACGATTTTGCCCTCGTTTACCGCTATCGCACCATTTTTCAGCAGGTCTACGGCCGACATCTCAGCCCCTTTTAGAGGGGTATCCGACCCGCTACACGGCACTAATTGCCCGATATTCTTTAAAATTAAATCGATTTTCATAGTTCTTCCAAAACCATTTTAAGACATTCGTCTAAGGACTGGCTTGTTGTATTTACACGGACCAAAGTAAATTTCCAAAATGGAAGCATTTCTTCCATTGCGGTTCTCAATTTTTCAAAAAATTTTAACAAAGATTCCATACTGCGCTCCCCTGTGCGGGCATCTGCTAAGCGATAGCCCCATTCATCTCCCCTATCTTTACACGCTCGTGATAAAGCTAGGTGGATATCTCCCTCGACAATTACGAGAAGAGGATTCAAATCTTTGAGCACAGAACAAAGGTCGATTGTAAATCGGTGCATTGGTTGGCGATCACAATCGGCCGCAGATAGCCAATCCCAGCCGGGCAACAAAGAATCCATAATGACTGTTTTTGTATTTGCACCGTCTGCCAACAACTCTGCTGCGAGTGCGCCACAACAGGCTAGCAAAGTCTCGGTATCATCTCCATCTCCATCATGAACCCTAGAAACGTACTTATCCATGGTTTTCATACCGGAAATGTCATGCTCTTCGAAGAAATCAGCTTCTTGCCCTAGCTCTAACAGTGATCGGGATAATGCCAAGCCTAGTGTGCTTTTGCCAAATCCAGAACCTGCACCATAAATTAGGATCAATCGGTTTTTGATCATCATCTCCCTCAGGGTATCCAACCTAGCCGGACTTGCCCAACCTGGTTTTGAGGATCTCTAATACGTCCTCAACCACAGGCCCAGGCGGCCGGTCCCGATTCTCAGGATCAAGCAGATGAGCAAATTGCTCCTGAATCGCTCGAACGCCGGTACCAGCCATTTCTGAACGCATGTTCAGTGCGGTCAAACCACCTAACAACTCGTAAGAGAGAATCATTTCAACCAGTTCGACCATGTCATACAGTCGGCCAATCGCCGGAAAAGCCATCGACATGTAATCTTCTTGTCCGGCCGAACTTTCACCCGTATGAATGCTTACCGGGTTTGCGAGAATTTTTAGCCTCGCCTCTAACCCCAAGGCCGCTTTTTGGGCCACGACAAGCCCGGCGTCTAACCCCGGCCGGGCCGCAAGCTGCGGGTTCAAGCCTGTATTCGAGCCATCTAACAGTCGATGTAAGCGGCGAACGCTCAATACGCCAACATGGGCCAATGCGATCGCTAAAGCATCCACTTGATTAACCAGATGCTGGGCTTGGAAACTGCCAACAGATAAAAACCGATCGTCAGCCATCAAAGGATTATCTGTAAAGGTTTGCATCGCAGCTTCTATGCGCTGACGCAGGCTGTTGAGGGAATCTTGGAGAGCACCATGCACTTGGGGGACGATCCTGTAAGATATTCCAGCCTGCAATTTAAAAGGTGGTATTTGGCTATTGGCCAATAAAGGCTGTAGCTGATCGATTATCTTGTTTACCCCTGGCTCACCGTTAAATGGCTTAATTGCAGGGTCGAAAGAATCTTTGGGGCATGCACACCCGTCTATCGAGACGGCCGCGACGGTTGTTGCCTTGTTTAAAAGTTTAGACACACAACGATGTGCATCGAGCGCATACGCAGGGGCGGCCGCCACACCATTTAAGAGGGCGAGCCCTTCTTTCTGGCCTAGCTTTAGGGGGGATACTCTACGCTGGGCCAAGGCATCGGCCGCAGCTAAACGCTCTCCGTTATCACCCAGCACATACCCTTCCCCGATAAAGGTTTGGAAGCAATGGGTGTGCGCAGTCGCATCTGCCCCCATCCCATGCCCCAGTGAAGGGACCCAAGGGGTAAACCCATCATTTAAGCGTTCAACCAAAAACTGCACGAGTTCGGTGCTGACCCCATCCCGGCCGGTCAAAAAATTTGTCAACCGCAGCATCATCAAGCTGCGCACAATCGGCCGAGACAACGGCGGGCCTATCGCGGCCGCACGGGCGCGCAGAATGTTATGTGGCAGGTCGTCCCGATCGGCCGGGCTTAAATCTAAATTGACTAATTTTCCAAGGCCGGTCGTGACCCCATAACAGGGGACGCCTGAATCAATTAATGTTTGGAAACTCTGTCGTCCTTGCTCAACAACGGCCAAAAGCTCGGCCGAAATAGCAAGTTTTTCTTCATTGTAAGCAACCGCCTGCACGTTGGGCCAATTGATGTCAGCCAAGGTGTCAAGAACAATCATAATCGTCTATTTTGATGAATAATAAGCTAGTGCTTCGCCCAACTTCTTTTGCGAGATTGCTGATTCAAGATGGTGAAGCCGGGCCAAATTGGCCTAAAGTGTTTGCCCCGTTTTAAAACCTAGCAATCATTGTTGGGTCAAACACTAGTGTTTTGCCAACGAGATATCAAGGCAAGCACTAGAAATAGTTCATGAATTTTGACCCTGTTGTTCGTTTGAGGCAAGCGGCAAATAGACTCTGAAATATTCAGACAGATATAAAGGCTCTTAGTTGATTAGGACTTTCGCTCCCTGAGCCTGACAAAGGGAATGAACCGCACTTCGACAAGCTCAGCGTTCGATTGCAAGCGAAAGTCCTATTGATTTAAAAAATGTGCTTAAAAGGAAGCTTATTTAAAACCGGTAAGCAGGTAGGTTTGCTCGAATGCTGCCCGCCCCTTGACCTTCATCGGTTCACGCGGAGAAACATTTACCAAATGCGCTACATTTTCAAACACGCTCTGGCTAATGATAATCTCTTTCGACGTGGCCGTTTCTTCTAGACGTTTGGCCAAGTTGACGGCGTCACCGATCACGGTAAAGTCTTTGCGGAAGCTACTACCAACATTTCCAGCAACCGCTTCACCTGTGTGAATCCCGATCGAAAAATGTAGATGTTGGGTCTCTGGCATTGTTTTTAGATATTCGTCTAGGGCCGATTGCATATTGATTGCGGTACGAACAGCACGCTCACTATGATCTTCTTGCGGATTTAATTGCGTATTAAACAACGCCATCACCGCATCACCCATAAATTTATCGATGACACCAAATTGATCATTGATCGCTTCGGCCGCTACGGTGAAATATTTATTGATGATTTCAACCAGCTCTTCCGGCTCTAAGTTTTCACTGAATGTGCTATACCCGGTTACATCGGCGAACATAACGGTCATTGAGCGGCGAACCGGCCGTTGAGCGGTATCAAAGTCTCGTACCCGGTCGACCAAACTCGGGGGTAGATATTTACGAACGCTCTCCATCCGCTTTTTCTCTGAGATGTCGTCCACAACAATGGCAACACCCAACGTTTTTTGCTGGACGTCTCTCAATGGAGATAGGTTCAGGCTGATCGTGACATCTTTTCCGCTCGATCTTGGAATCACATCCAGCTCAACTCTGTGGTCTTTCCCCTCGATTTTAACTTGTTCAATCAGCGCCCGGACTGTTTCTCCTAGCCCAACATCAACTTCGTCAAACAAATCTTTATAAGGCCGAGATTCTACGTAACTGCCTGGGATGCCCAAGATTCGGCCGGCGGCTGGATTATAAAGCGAGACCAAATCATTGTTATCTACCGTAATCACCCCACTACCCATCGATGCAAAAACGTCATCCATCAAGGTCTTCATTTCGGTGATCTCGGCCAGCTGCATTCGAATTTGGCGGAACAAACGTGCGTTTTCAATCGCTACGGCCGCTTGGTTGGCAAATGCAACCATCAAATCTCGATGCGCCTCACGGAAAATACCGGCCGTGATCCGGTTATCAACGTAAATAACCCCAATCGTATCGTCCTTTAAATTAAGAGGGACGCATAGAATGGAGCGCAAGTTATAGCTAATAATACTTTGTCTGTTGGCAAAACGGGGGTCGTTTTGAGCATTGGTCGTCAGAACCGGCTGCCCGCTGTCCATCGCTTCATTGTATAAAGATGATGAGATTTCTGTCGGGTCTTCGATCGTTTGCTGATTAATGTTTCGCGCCGCCTGTACAGCAACTTCCCCGGTCTCTTCATCCATCAACATCAAAAAGCCACGCTCAGCGCCGGTAATCTTAATCATCGTGTCCATCACGACGTTTAATACTTCTACAAGGTTGAAAGATGAGTTGAGTGCAGCCCCTACATCTTGCAAGGCACGTAATTGGATGCGCTCTTGCTCGTGATCTTTGATTTGTCGTTCAAGTGTATCAAGAATTCGTCGGCCGGGAAGCAGTATCCGATTAAGCGAACGAGTCGCTTCATCTAACAATTCCGATTGTGCCGATTGTGCTCGCTGACGTTGCTCAGAAACCAACTGATCTAGGTCGGTAAATAAGCGGGCCATACGCGAAAAATCTTCTTGGACGCGAAGCGTATACGAACCTTTACTCGAATCAGTCATAAAATAATTTTGATTGGGATAATCCCAACAACAATACCTTTTTTGGTTTAAGGCGGTTGATTGAACGGTTGCCAGTTTCAACTTAACCGCGAGTTAAGAACAACGAATTTAGATCGATAATAGCTTATTCGTTGTTCTTTTTGGTGTGACCCTTCTCTAGGCGAAAAGCTGTCTTAAAAAAAATATCAATCGCCCCGTAAAGTATATCTCTCCAAGGGTGAGATTAAAACTACAAAAGGACGAAAAAAATCAAAACTTGCGCTTTATTCATCCGAGATTAACCGGTTCTTCAGCGCAAAACGGATCAACTCAGAAACATTGCCAAATCCCATCTTTCCCATGACGTTATTTCGGTGTTTCTCAACTGTCCGGCGACTAATATCTAAAATCAGTCCAATTTCATCGCTGGTGCGCCCTTCAGCCACCAATTGGATGACTTGACGTTCTCGTGCGGTCAATTGGTCAAGTCCGTCTGTCTCTAGGTTGATGTTTTCATAAAAGGCAAAGCCGTTCAGTGCCATGGGTCGGCCGAGAAACCGTCCCCCCAAAGACACCGACTCCACCGCTTGCATCAGTTCTTCTGCCAAACCCGCTTTCAAAATATACCCTTTGGCACCATCTTGCAGAGCGGCCGCAACCGACTTGTCATCATCGTGCGAAGACAAAACTATCATTTTCGCTCGTGGAAATTTCTTTGTCACAATCCGAATCAGCTCATGCCCATTCATTTTTGGCATCGCTAAGTCTGCAACAATTAAATCGATACGATGCTGAGATAACTTATCTAGCGCTTCTAAACCATTCGATGCAGCTGCAACAATTGTATGTCCTGCGCTCTCTAAAATCGCTTGTACACCACCACGCGCCACAAAATGGTCATCAACTAAAAGGATTCTCCGTGGAATCACCATGATCTACTCCATCACTTTTTATACCTGTCTCTTCACTTCAGTTCGACTAACTCAAATCCCCATTCAATGGGCGAAACCTCAATTGGCTTAGACTCATAGCTGTGTTCAAGATGATCGAACCTTAAGTTTACAGGATAATTCCCCAATTGTTCAACAAAATCAAGAGGTGAAGGACCATTATGGGGGGGTAAATCGACCCAGTAGACCTGATTTCCTGCTTCGAGCCATGTAGATATGAGCGGAATCATCGCAGAAACCCCATCCTGATCGAGATCACGCAACACAAATGTATGGTGCCCGTGCATAAAACGAAGCGGTAATCCAACAAAATCACCCACCCCAACGGGGGTTGGCTGGTTGAACAATATGATGCTTTCAACGGGCAATTGGGCCGAAACATCGGCAAGTTGATCAGAAACACCAGAGTAATCTACTTGCGAAGCAAACCCACGAGTGCCTGAAGCAAGCCCTACAAACCAAACTGCGGCCAAGAACAGACCCACATAGCGAACAATCTTATTGTGCTGTTTCAGCAAGGTTTGCCATAACAGGGCGGTTGCAATCATGATGAATGGCAAAACGATCGGTACGTAGCGACGCATCACATAGATCTGCACCCCATTGGATCGCAAGTTCCAGGTGTAAAACAAAAAGTAAATCAGGCTAGGGAGCAAGACATACCAGTGGGTCCAGCGTTTTTTCAGCACCATGGCAAGCGCACCTGCAAATGCAACCCAAACCCCAAAAGGCTGAAAATACCAGCCCAATCGCACCAGGTTTTCATGGTTCCATGATTCGACCGCTGCCCCGTTCAGGGCATATTCGACCGCCAATCCTGAGTACGGCCGAACAAACCAAGCGTAGAGAAAATAGCCTAAGACAATAAGGGCCAATAAGATGCGCACAGGCAGAAACAGTGGCACTATTTTATCTTTCCAAAGCCAAATGCCGCCTGCTGCTAAAAGTCCCCCAACCCCAGCAGCCAAGACAAGAACAAGCCCTGGGCCTAAAGCGGTGTTAACCATATAGGTAGTCAGGCGTGAAACATATTCAGGGCTAAACACAATCGCATGCCAACTACCATGCACGGCCAAAAGCAAAAACGGGGCTAAAAAGATGGCGAAGTTGCGCCACGAAAATCGGCCGAGGAGCGTCAGCAAAAGCATGACGGCCGGTACGATTCCGATAAAAAACGTATCGATGCGGGCCAAAAAGGTCATCCCCAAAGCGATGCCAGCAAGCAGCCCAAAAGTCCAGCTTTTATAATCGGTCGCATACCATCGACTAAAACTGATAAATCCGGTTAAGAACAAAAGTTGAGTTAGGGGTTCTGTGGTGCCATAGCGAACGAACCAAATTTGAAGCGCCGATATTGTCAAAGCCAAAAGGGTAAAGATGGCCAAACCGAAGTTTTTTCCACCAAAAAGGTGGCGTAACAGTAGATAAAATGCAACAGACGCCAAAAGACCCCAAAGCGGAGTCACCATTAATCCTGCAGACAAGCCGCCAATCGACCAGCCAACCGCTTGCCACACCGGCTGCAAATGATAAAACGAGGTAAATATCCGGCCGGACATTTCGTTGACATCTAAAGCAGGAGATAAAAAGGACCAGCCGCTGCCACCACCAGTGGTGCCGCTCAAAAAATATGGGTACAGTTCAGACGGAATATCGGCCAGCAACGGCTCTTGAATAATCAGCCCACCGGTTTGGGAGATATGGGCCGCATAATTTATATAAACCCCGACGTCTGCAGCACCCCAGATCGCCTGATGTGGTCTGAAAAAGAGGAAAACGGCCCCAATCAGCCAGACCGTTAGCACGGCGACTTCGACCCAAACCGGTATCCACTCTCCTTCACTCAACTGCCAATGTGTTTTTGAACTCTTATGCTTAAAAAACTTGAGGGCCGTTTGGCTCTTTTGATTGATAAATGAAGAGAGAAAGACCAAGGCAGAGAAGATTGCTATGAGCCATATTGAAAAAAGACCCATTTCTGTTAGCACAAATGCGAACCAGCCATTTAGCATAATACCAGAGGCCAGCACGAGAAAGCTCAACTCTAAACGGTCTGATTCGAAGTGAGGGTCGGCCGCAATCAACCATGACAAAGCGCCGTAACCGGTTAAAAAGGATGTTATTAGAATAAATAAAACCGACAAAATGATCATGAAAAAGATGTTTACAGTAAATTTTTGCTGATCGATTATATCATTCAATGTGATCGCATCCGTCAATTCATGCAAATACTAAAAACACCTTTTACAAAAACCTAGCAACGACCAAACGCGCGATATACAGACAGGTTTTAGCTAGGTTATCTTCCTAAGTATTCTTGAAACGATTTGACCCATTTACATTAGGCTTTATCATTAGGGGCTGCGGATTCAAATCAATTTTTTCTTTAGCCGTTGAAGCAAAAGTCGCTCAATTGTGACAGTTGTTTAAATCCCGCTTCTAAGCAGTTAAAATAATCGTATCTATGCAGCAAGGTTAATCGTTCCCAATGCAAAAACAGGTTTAAGGGGAATGCTTGTGCTAAACGGGAAATCGGTCATCAGCCGAGCCAAGTTTTAGGCATATCTTGCAAAATAGATAGAACTTATAAACTTATAAAATCACTGTTAGGGGTCTGCAGCTTCCCCCTAGCGAATCACGAACTGCCAAATATGAACGCACCGTCAGGCAAACCAAACGATGCAGAAGATCAAGATGAACGCCGGATCTACCGCCTATTAATTGGACTCATTCTATTGACGTTGCCATGTTATTGTCTAGGAATCACCTTGGTGCAAATGGCGCCAGAAGCGGGCTTGAGCCAACCACCGGTAGACAATGGGGCGGTCGGCAACAATAGCGAACTAACCCCAGAGCAAACGATTATCGTGATTACAAACGAGCCGGTTTCAACACCAAGCTTGCCAACCGCGATTCCGACTGACGATCTACCAACACCAACTTTAATCTTTACCCAAGAAGCGTCTGAACCTGTGGTCTTAGACCCAACCCCGACGCTGGTCAACCCGACACCGTTCCAATTTTCGACCCCAACGCCGGTCCCTCTTCCTACGGTGACTTCGACACCCACAGAGACCCCAACCGTCACACCTACCCCAACTGGAACGCCCACCGTCATTATTACCGCCACAATCGACTTGACTTCAACACCGACATTAGCACCCACGGTAACAGCCACGCCAACAGAAACTGAAACCCCGACCCCAACGTTAGAGGTGAGTTCCACAGAGGTACCAACCGAAACACCAATGCCTACGGCGACTGAAACATTGGCACCCGAGCCAACTGAGACCCCACTTGCAACAGATACGCCGATACCAACTGAAAATCCAACGGAAGAACCACCAACCGCGGTCCCCACAGATATTCCACCAGAACCGCCTACCGAAGTACCCACCGAGGTACCAGAAGTACCAACTGCCCCCCCGACTGCGGTTCCCACAGAGCTGCCGACCGAGGTCCCAACCGTAGAACCTACGGCGACCTTAGAGCCGTTGCCACCGACAAATACACCGGTCCCTGAAGAGGGAGAAGCTGGCGGCTAAATCTAATTGATGGCTGCCTACGTATCAGCCATCAGCCCCATACCTTATGAATAGTTTCAACTTACTCCAAACATTGTGTGAAACCCCTGGCCCTTCTGGGTTCGAAGCTGATATCGCATCGGTCATCGAAGAAATTTGGGAGCCTTTAACTGATGAGATTTCAGTTGATATAACCGGCAGCTTAACCGCTCGGCGCAAAGGAAACGGCCAGTTGCAAAAAGGGGCGGATGGCAGTGAACGCCGGCCGACGATCATGCTGGCCGCCCATATGGATGAATTGGGGCTGATGGTGACCAATCTGTTGGAACACAACGGCAACGGGTTTTTACGGACAATCAACTTGGGGGGTGTTGATTGGCGCCAAACCAACGGGCAGCGGGTCGTTGTGCATGGATTTGATCCTGAAAATGGCACCCCGAAAAACCTGCCCGGGGTGATTGGCAATTTACCAGGTTGGATGTTGCCCCCAGACAAACAAGGCAAGCCCTATTCATACGAAACGCTCGTTGTCGATACCGGTCTTCCATTTGAAACACTCAAAAAATATGTATCTGTCGGCAATGCGATTAGTTTTGATCGGCCGCTGCAAAAATTGCAAGATATGCGCGTCGCTGGAAAAGCGCTTGATAACCGCTGTTCCGTTGCAATTTTGACCATTTGTCTGGAACAACTGGCAAATCGAGCCCATGCATGGGACGTTCTGGCTGTGGCAACGGCCCAAGAAGAAACCCGTTTGTTGGGCGCTTTTAATACAGCCAACGCTTTCCGGCCGGATATCGCCATCGCCATTGACGTAACCTTTGGCAGCGGCCCCTTAGCATCAGACGAGCGGACGTTCAAATTGGGAGACGGGCCGGTGATTGGTCATATGCCCGACTGTCACGCAGGTGTCAGTGGTGGATTAAAAGCGGCGGCCAAACAGCTAGACATGAAAACACAAAATGAATACAACGCTCGCCCCGGTGGAACAGACGCGTTTAACATTCAAATTGCGGCCGAAGGAATTCCAACAGGCATTATCGGCGTGGCATTACGCTATATGCATACGATGACTGAACATATCGACCTTCGCGATGTAGAACGCAGCGGCCGTTTATTGGCTGAATACATTGTCAGCCTAAATGAGGAAACATTGCCCAGTTTTAGCAAAATGATGATGGATTAAGATCTCGTTTCGTCAAATTTCTGACAAAGCGGTAGATTCCCCCCCAACTACCCTCGAATATTTATTTAATGAACCAATTACTCAAAGAACTTACAGAAATCCCCGGTGTGTCTGGGGATGAAAAAGCGGTTCGCAAAGCGATCCGAGACTTGATTGAGCCCCACGTAGATGAATGGTCCGTAGACCCGATGGGCAACCTAATCGCCCTTAAAAAAGGGACCGGCGAAAGCGATTTGCGGGTGATGATCGACGCCCACATGGACGAAGTTGGGTTTTTAATTACCGATGTGATGACTGACGGAACATTTAAGTTTTCTACAGTCGGTGGATTTGATGAGCGCATCCTGCAAGGAAAGGTTTTACAAGTTGGCCCTAAAAATATAACCGGTGTCATCGGTGGAAAGCCTGTTCACTTATCATCCGCTGCAGAACGTCGAAAAACGGTGCCTGTCAGTTCTTTGCGCATCGATATCGGTGCATCTAGCAAGGACAGCGCCCGGGGCAAGGTAAAAGTTGGGCAATACGCGACCTTCTTAACCGAATACACAGAGCTTGACGATATCGCGATCGGGAAAGCTTTTGACGATCGTGCCGGTTGTGCTGTCATTATCGAGCTGTTGCGCGGTAAGCCATTTCCATTTGACCTATATGCCAGTTTTACGGTGCAAGAAGAGGTTGGATTACGAGGCGCGCATGTCGCGGCTGCGATCATCAAGCCTGATGTCGCTTTTATCATCGACTGCACCCCGGCTTACGATTTGCCCAATGAATTTGATGAAAGCCCCAATGTTGCATTGGGACATGGCCCCGCAATTTATCTGATGGATCGGGCAACGATTCAAGACCCACGCTTGGTAAGTTATTTGATGCGGACGGCCGAAGACAATGACATACGCTTCCAGCTGCGAAAACCTGGCGGAGGCGGCACCAACACCTCCAGCGTGCAGCGGAGTGGCTCAGGTGCGGTCAGCGCTACTGTTAGCCTGCCCGGCCGATACATGCATGGGCCAAACTCGATGATCAACTTAAATGATTACGATCAAACGATCAAATTGCTAGATACCGCTTTAAGAAATTTTACAGAAGAAATAATCGTACGGAATTA
>JAHDEB010000013.1:0-2182 GCA_020629055.1 Chloroflexota bacterium | reverse complement strand
TTGAGACTCAAATTATGTTTGAACTAATAAAAAAACTAACAGAAGTATACGGGCCGTCTGGCTTTGAAGATCATATCCGGCCGATGATTGAGGATGAAATTGAATCCCTTGCTGACGAAATCAGCGTTGATGCGCTCGGCAATTTAATCGCCCTCAAAAAAGGGAAGGGCAAAGGGGCAAAGCTTAAAGTCATGATCGCCGCTCACATGGACGAGATCGGCATTATGGTGAATCACATCACTGAAGAAGGCTATCTCCGTTTTACAAACATCGGCGGTGTCCATGCCCGAGCCTTACAAGGCGGCCGTGTTCAATTCGAAAATGGAACAATCGGAGTCATCTACAGCGACCGCCTTACCGATCGCTCGAAAGTTCATGGCTTGAATAAGCATTACATCGATGTGGGCGCAACCAGCAAAGCGGATTGCCCTGTCAATGTCGGTGACGCGGCCGGATTTTTGCGCGACACATTCGCCCAGGGCAATCGAGTCATCGGCAAAGCGCTCGATGATCGCATCGGTTGTACCGTGGCTATAGAAACGATGCGCGCCCTTAAGAAGAGCAAATTACAGCATGATGTTTATTTTGTCTTTTCAGTTCAGGAAGAAGTAGGGGTAAGAGGGGCAACAACGGCCGCAAATGCGATTGGACCTGATGTCGGGATCGCGCTAGACGTGACGTTAACGGGCGACCAGCACAACGGGCCAGAGATGGCTGTTTCGTTAGGGGAAGGGACCGCCATCAAAGCCAAAGATAGCGGGATGATCGCCCATGTTGGATTGGTAAATTTGATGAAAAAGCGGGCGGCCGACGCTAAGATTCCTTTCCAGATCGAGGTTTTGGCCGGTGGGTCAACCGACGCGCGTGCGATGCAGCTTTCTGGTGTCGGGGCCGCGGCCGGATGTATTTCAATCCCCTGCCGATATGTCCATTCACCCAGCGAAGTCGTCGACATACGCGATGTCCAAGCATCGATAGACTTACTCGTGGCTATTTTGTCTAACGAGATTGACCTCTAAGCATTTTGCGGCCGGTTAAAGCCGGCCAATAAATACAAATCGCGGCCCACTTCCCAAACGTGCGCTGCACCATAAACGCTTTAAATTGGTCGCAATTGCGGCCAATTTTTTATTTTAGACACGCTTTTGCACGGCGAAGCTCGCTGCGACTACACCTGAAATCGAAATGAACAATTCAGACCAAACAAAAACCGGTTTCACGTTCGCCATATTGGCTTATTTCTGGTGGGGATTCGCCCCTATATTTTGGAAGTTTTTAGCCCATGTCCCCGCAGTTGAAATTTTAGGTCACAGGATGGTTTGGGCTTTGGCCGTCCTCGTGCTTTATCAAACCGTTCGCCAAAACTGGGGCTGGCTGCCGTCTGCACTTAAATCCCCCAGACTGCTTTTTATGACCGGCATGGCGGCGATTATGCTCGCCCTAAATGCAGGTTTATACACATGGGGAATTAACAATGACCGGATCATTGATGTCAGTTTAGGTTATTTCATGAACCCGCTTTTGATCGTTTTAGCCGGTTATTTTATTTACAGCGAACAAATTCGGCCGATGCAATGGGTTGCGATCGCTGTTGCCGGGCTAGGAGTCGTCTACCTGACGGTGGTCTACGGGCAGTTTCCGCTCGTTGGCCTGTCGCTCGCGGCCGCATTTACTCTGTACAGCGTTTTTAAAAAGCAAACGACGCTCGACACATTTGAAAGTATGACTTTAGAAATGGGGCTTATGTTTCCATTTTTCTTGGTCTACGTGTTCTATCTAGAAAATGGCAACGGGGGGAATTTCACCTCGGCCGGAGGGCTGACAACCGGGCTTCTTATTTTAGGTGGTGCGGTCTCTGTCACCCCATTTTTGATGTTTTCAGCCGCCGCCTCACGCATTCCTCTTTTCTACATCGGCATCATGCAATACATCGGCCCATCTATTTCGTTTTTGCTTGGGGTCTATGTTTATGGCGAGCCGATCAACAGAAGTTTGTTAACCGGGTTTTGCTTTGTGTGGGCCGCCCTTATCATCTTTGCAACAGAAGGCTTTCGTGAACGACAAAGAACGTTGCGCCTGGCCTCTTAAATAACCTCAGCTATCGTATTAAATGTCAAGCGGCGCAAATCTCTGTCATTTGGGCGAACGGTCTTGATTCGGGTCAAAATTTGACCCGAATGAC
>JAHDEB010000176.1 GCA_020629055.1 Chloroflexota bacterium | reverse complement strand
CGAGGTATAAAAGGGACCGCTAGCCAAGCTGTTGATGAAGATGTTGAAATCAATTTGCTAAAGCAATCGCAACGACCCAGTTAACCATTTACGAGTACAATTGACGTTTTGGGGTCATCAAACCTAAAGGCAACCTGAATGAATCGTCTCGAAATACCACAGATCCTTCTACTCGTCGTTGGGGGAGCGTTTATCATCGCTTATATGATTTGGGACCGTCGCGCCAAAAACAAACGGGGTAGCTTGATTAAAGCGTTGGCGGAGCAAAACTATGGCGCCTATCGGCCGGATAGCAAAGATTTTTGGAACCATTTGAACACAAACTTGCTACGCTACAAATACAAAGGGAAGCTTAGCAACCTCGTGGCTCAAGATGTGGCTGGCTACGCGGTGACTATTTTTGACTATGCCTACAAGATCCCTAAATCGGCCGTTGTTAAGCTCAATGGCATCTATATCAAAATCAACGACACCCATTGCCCTGATTTACTGCTAACCAATAAACAGATGTTAGACCAGTTGCCGCTTGATCAGGCTTGGACCGCCGGTCGGCCGCGCATCCCGTCTGAACAGATCCCCCCACAGTTTGCTGATAACGTTTCTGTGTTTGCCAAACAAGAAGAGCAAGACAAAGTGATCGCCTATTTACATCAGACTGAGGGGCTGGCCAAGCTAGTTTTAGAAAATGACTTTCGAGCACTGGCCGCTAACCAGCGGGAGGTTGCTGTTTATCATGACAAACAGTATGCGGCTGATCTGGCTGGGCTTGAAAAAATGGTCGGCCGGGCGCAACAAATTATATCAATTCTTGGGACCTAATTGAGCAAGCCAATTCTTTCGTTCAACAGTAGAATCTACTTTAATATGCATGCTGATTGGCTGAAATGCTGAAAGCGAAGCGTGCTGATTAGGAGAAAAAGATGAGCACCAACGTTGAACGAATTGAAATTGCACCCGGATTTACCATTTCACGGGTATTAACCGGCCTGTGGCAAATCGCAGACATGGAACGGCACGGTCAAACCCTGGACCCGGCCGTAACCGCAACCGCCATGCAGCCCTATTTTGACGCCGGGCTCACAACGTTTGATATGGCCGATCACTATGGCTCGGCCGAAATTATCGCCGGAACCTTTCGCCAAAGCCTGCCTAACCCCAACCGTGCGCAAACATTTACCAAATGGGTGCCCAAGCCTGGACCCGTTACCCGAGAAGAGGTGCGTGCAGCGGTGCAAACCTCTCTCGACCGGATGCAAATGGCGTCACTCGATCTGTTGCAATTCCACTGCTGGACCTATGCCGATCCGGTTTGGCTCGACTGCATGTTTTGGCTGCAAGAGATGCGGGAGGAAGGGTTGATTAAACATTTGGGAATAACCAACGTCGACACCGCCCATCTGCGTATGGCACTCACGAGCGGTATAGACATCGTGACCAACCAAGTGTGCTACTCGATGCTCGATCAACGGGCGGGTGGCAAGATGGCGGCGTTGTGTGATGCGTTCGGGGTGAAGATTCTGGCATTTGGTACATTGGCTGGCGGCTTTTTAACCGATCGATGGCTGAATAAACCTGAGCCTGATTGGGACAATCTGGATACGTGGTCCCAAATGAAATACGGCCGCTATATTCGTGAAACGGGCGGCTGGGCCGTTTTTCAGAATTTGTTGACGGCGATGGATCAAGTGGCCCGCAAACATCAGGTTTCAATTGCGAATGTGGCTTGTCGCTACATGCTCGAGCAGCCGGCCGTGGGTGGTGTCATCATCGGGGCCAGGCTGGGGGCTAGTGAACATATCGCTGATAATTTGCGCTTGTTCGAGTTCGAGTTAGACGTTTCGGACCATGTGCAACTACAAGAGGCATTGGGTCAGATGACGCCCATCCCCGGTGACTGTGGCGATGAGTATCGCAAACCGCCGTTTTTAACGGCAACGGGTGATTTGAGCGATCATCTTGAGACATTTCCACCGCCTTATCCGACTGAAACATGGGGCGACGGCCGCACCCGTGTGCTAACCGGCACCACGTGGGAAACACTGGCCGGGTATTGTCGGGCGGTCAAAAAAGGGAATCAAATTTCAATTTCTGGAACAACGGCCACCCATGGCAGCCGCGTCATCGGTGGAGATGACCCGGCTGCCCAAACTCACTTCATAATCGATAAGCTTGAAGGAGCGCTGCAATCGCTCGGCGGCCGGTTAGAGGACGTTGTACGCACCCGAATTTATGTTCCTAACATCGATGATTGGGAGCCGATCGCCCGCGCCCACGGGGAACGGTTTGGGCACATTTTGCCTGCTAATACGCTGGTGCAGGCCAATTTGGTTGGCAGTGACTATTTAGTTGAAGTTGAAGCAGATGCGGTTTTAGGTTCTTAAAAATCAGCTAAATATCCTGCAATCGAACCAAGCCTCAGCAGTTTGTTTTAATTTGGGGGCCGGAGATAGTTATCAGGATTAGGCGGTATAAACCCGAGTTGATTCTCTAATTCGTCGAGCAATAATTTTGCTTTTAGTAGGGGAATTTCCTCATATCCTTCGGTAAAGGAGTTATAAATGTTTAAGAGGCGTGTATATGCCTGTTTTGTGTTCCCATTCTGGGCCATGTGGTGTGCAAGATCTCTTGTTGCTTTCAATAGAAAGGTCTTTGAGTTTTGCTCATTTGCTGTTGAGATCGCTTTCTCAAAATTTTCTATGATCTTTCTTGAAGGCTTCTTTAATAGCTCAAAAGTCCGGCCGCGTAACCGATAAATTTCAGCTACCCAAAAAGTGCCATTCAAGTAAAGACCCTCTTCTGCTTGATTCAACACACTTAAAGCTTTTTTCGGCTGCTTCGCCTCTAGGTAGATTTCAGCCAGAAATGCTAAGAACGAACTATGGGCAAGTTTTAAACCGAGATTTTTTTGGAGCTCAAACCCTCTGATAAAATACTCAATCCCTTTTTCAGTTCTCCCTAATTTCCCCAATGCCCAGCCAAATATCATATAGTGATGGCTCAATGGTTGAAATAATTGATGTTCTTCGCAAATTTCAATCTCCCGTTCCACCGTAGCCAGAATTTTTTCTGGCTTGTCTAAAGCAAAAAAAAGTAAGCAGGTTAGCACTTTGCAAAATGATTTGATAAACAGGTTATCACTTCTTGCATCATTTAAATGTCCAGTTTGGTTAAACGTTTTTGCCCTTTCGAAATTTCCGAGAAAAGCCTCCGCTAAGGCTCTGTAAAAACGGATGGCCAAACTTAGATTATGTTCTTGAAATGCGATTGAATTTGAGGATTGACGTACAAAATGGGATTCAGCTTTTCTGTAAAATTTCTGAGACTCTTTGAAGTCCCCTGCAAAAAAATGTGATAGACCTAGAGTGAAATAAGCCCCCATCAACATATCCGGGTGGGCTTGATCTTGCGCGAGCTCGGCCAATTGGTTGGCCGTTTGGAAGGTTCGTTTGCCATTGGCGATCGAGATGTAATAAGACCATAATCCAAAAAGAGAAGGATAGTGATATGCTTCTCTTTTAAATTTTTGGCTTAGCTCAAATAAGCTTTCATGCGCTTGATGGGCTTCGGTAGAGCTGTAGCCATCGGTCATCATACAAACTACGCCACGTAAGTGGTAAACGGGTAGGGAACGCGCTTTCAGGTCGTCGTTATCTAAAACATTTAAAATTTCAATCGCTTTATCTGTGATACGCTTGACTTCAGCATATGAGAATCGCTTTAATTCCCGTCGCCCATTCAGGGTCAGATAATCAATTGTTTTTGACCAATCTTGGCATTGCTCAAAATGGTACGCTAGTTGGTTGGCAACTGGCTCTAAATTGGCCGTATAAAGTGTCTCGAACGCTTGCCCCACTTGCTGATGAATATAAAAGCGTTGTGCTTGATCTAAGGTCCCATATAGATATTGTTGGATTAAGTCGTGATGAAATTGATATCTAGATTGATACACCGATAGATAATGAGTAGAACCGATAAATTCAATTATCCTTTGAGATTTTAAATGTAGCTTACCAAGTTGTTTAACAATTAACGCGGGTGCCAGCCCCATTGCTTGGGCGAGTACTTCGGCCGAAAATTCTTTTCCAACGACACTTGCGACTTGAAGAATCTCACGCGTAGCAGCGGGAATACGCAGAAACTTTTGCGCAATAACCCCTTCCACTTTTGCAGGCATATGATTCCACTGCAGAATGTTTGATTGTTCTAAAGTGCCCGTTAAGTTTTCAAATATGTCTCCATGCTGCAGCAAACTTGAATAGAGCTCAATTGTAAATAGAGGATGCCCGTTGGTTTTATCGATTAAACTTTTCCTAAATTCACCATCTAACTGATTGGGTCGAGAATCAACGAAATCATGAACAAATTCTTCAGGAACCGCATGGTCCAAATTAATGATGGTGTTACCTAAAAGGCTTTTTATCTCTAGCAAAGCCGTTCTTAATGGATGTGGCCTTGCGTCTGCTTCTGCAACTATTTCCTCAGTTCTGAATGCACCGAATACTGTCAAGTTGGCTCGATTAAGTCGACGCGTTATGTAAACCAAAAATTGTATTGATGCTGCATCTGCCCATTGAAGATTATCGAGAATAAGTAGGAGCGGTCGATTTTCTGCAATGGTTTGAAGCATATCAAACAGTTGTATTAAAAGTTGCTCGGCTTGGATGGGCGAGGCCAACGGCCTTGAGATTAAATCTTGAAGGGTTGCAATATCTTTTTTACCAAGATGAGGTTTGCTTTTCGAGGCTTGATTAAGTAGCGCTGAGTCATCTAGCAACGTATGGAATAATAACTGACTATGTTCCATCATCGTGCGTAAGTGACGGGTGGTATGTGGGGCGATGCGTTTCGCAAAAGGAGCTATTTGAAGCTCGGCCGGCCAATGCTTGTGTGATGTAGAGCCGATGAGCTGATGTAAGATCTCTCTGAAAATTAGGAGCGAACCCCCTGCCACTGAAAATGTGTCATTTTGCCCATACAGCACCATTAGGTTGTGATGCCGCGCCAAGGCTTGATATGCAAATTCAACTAGCAGGCGAGTTTTGCCTTGCCCGGCTTCGCCTTCAATAAAATAAATTTGACCCGGTTTCTGTAACCCCTTTTTTAACACGTTTTCGAGTTGTGCTAGCTCATGGGTACGGCCAAAGAACAACTGCGGATTCGCTTGTTCAGAGATTACAGGCTTGTGAGGTAAATAATTAGCACTTGAGTTTTTTTCGAGTTTGTTATCAGTTATTTGGGTCTTTAAACGCTTTATCTCTACACTGGGTTCAAGCCCTAATTCTTCTTTTAGTACTTGGCTATATTGATCATACTGTTCCAGAGCTTTTACGCGATTGTTCGCCTGCCCATACCAAAGAATTAAATTCTGGTGAACGTGTTCTTGCAGTGGGTCAATGTCTAGCTGCTTTTTCCCACAGGCAATCGCTTCATCAAATAAACCTTTTTTTGCCTTTTCTAGAGCCAGGTTATTGAGTATTGATAGGTAGCTATGTTCAATCGCTGTGCGTTCTTGTTGTACCCAATTTTCAAAAGATATAGCATTGCGAAGGTAAAACCCCTCGAAAAATTCCCCTCTATGCAAAGCTATCAAAGTTTGTGAGGTCAAATCGTCTTTATCTGAAGGATACATTATAGGAGCAAGGTCCAAATCAATAGATAGGTTTTGATTGAGCCATACTTCATGAAAATTAGATTGAATATGGTCTCCCACTTGTTTACGCAAAACCGTTAAGGTTTTGCGTAAATTCATCAAAGCATTTTTTTCACTTTGGTTGGGCCAAAAGAATGTGGCGAGAAATAGGCGGGGAACTGGAGAACGCTTTAGCGTGACATAGCAAAGTAGTGCAAAGGGCTTTCTAAATTTATGGATCGCTAATAGTTTGCTATCTATCTGACCCGATGGAGGGCCAAATAGATTTAGTTGAAGGCCCATAGGTTAAAAATCCTAATTTCAAGTCACGCTCAGGTCACGTTTAATGTACCCTAATCAAATAGTATAAGAAAAGCTACGGTATCGATAATGGGGTATTGATAAATATTACGTTTTGAACCGTGTCGCAGCTTTTGAGTTAGCCATCTCAGTGTGGGCGTACATGGGAGTGGGAGGTAAATGATGGCTTCATTTTACTTTCCCGTTCCTGCCCAACTGATTGATCTTTCTCGCAATCTACTAATTGTTGCCCTTTATTCAATTCACTGCAAATTGAGGGTTATAGAAGATCTCAGATAATCGCTAAAGATTCGTTTGAGATATTTGAATTTAATAGGAGAAAATACAGATGAAAACAAAATTTCGCATCGGTCTTATATTGGTCAGCTTAATCGGCTTGTTTACCTTGAGCGGCATCGCAAGTGCCGGAGGTGGGGTGAAACAAATTTCGAGTGTAGGGGCGGTTCCTGAAGCGGGAAATTGTGAAGATATCGCGGCCGATGTTGTACTAGACTTGGTAGAAGGAGATTTGGAGGGATGTTTATACTCTTTCGTTACCAGTTCTAAATGCTTGCCCAATGGTATTTATATGGAGCGAGGAACAGAAATTTATATTGGCAGTGGAAAAGATGGAGACAATGGTACATTCGAAACGACATATCTCTTTACTTCAAAGTGGAAAGATTGTAATACATTTGAAGTGGAAATTTTCGGCCGCTGCCAACATCCGATTGTTCGCGGTACGGGTACCGGTGATTTTGAAGGGGTTACAGGACGTCTCGATATCAAAGATGATGTGTCCACCGGGCTCTTTTATATTCGCGGACATTTGAAGTTCTAAGCCAAGATAGATTGAATTAGTAACTAACCAAATGTAATATTGAAGCGGCTAGAGGCTTGAACCTCTAGCCGCTTTTTTATTTCAAATTTTTAGGACTTTCGCTTCACCCCCTCCTAGCCTCCCCCAAATGGGGCGGAGCTTGTTCTCCTCCCGCCGGGAGGGGCCAGGGGAGGGCTTGAATTGCTATTGAGCGAAAGTCCTAATTTTTCGTATTTTTGAAAAATGGCGAGGCCCACGGGGAACGGTTTGGGCACATTTTGCCTGCTAATACGCTGGTGCAGGCCAATTTGGTTGGCAATGACTACCTGGTTGAAATCGAGGCTGATGCACAGATTTAGCGAAAGCGTGTGTGAGAGTTAATCAACTTTATAATAAAAAAAGAAGGTAATGAATCCTATAATTTTACTTATCGTGCTCATTCTGGGTGCATATATTTTGGGAATGGCTCTACGTGCTTATCAGGTTTATGAAGAAGAAAAACTCAAAAGCCTTGATCTTCAAATTGTGGCATATGAGAGGGGGTGGCTGTTACTTGAAAAGCCTGATCAATTTAACACCCTCATGCAAGAAAAGGGATTTGTTTTTGGAACCGAAGCAACAAAGAATAAGCGAAATGTCTGCTTCAAAAAAGGGAAGGCATTTGATATTTATGTTTTTGAAGATGGCTTTGTGCTTGATTTTCAAGAGTCGAAATTCCCCGTGATGCAAATGTTCAACCGCCGAGATTTCATGCGTGATTTTTCAAAAGAACGTATCTCTTCTTCGAAAATACCAAAATGGGTGAGCCTTAAAAAAAACGTCTATGCAAATCGCTCAGACCATCAGCGTGTGATTGATTTTATTCGCCGAAGCTCAGAGGTTCAAAGAGTGATGAGACAGCCTGAGTTTGAAGCGATATTTGCAGCAGGCCCCTTGTTTTGTGTTTATCTATCGCAAGCGAAAGAGGCCAATTTTATAACTGTAAGTTCAGTGGCAGAAGAGATGTTGGAAAAATTTTTAAAAGAATTTGAAGATGTGAATAATATTCATCAGCTTAAGGATGAAATTGATTAGCTAGATATAAGCGGGCTACCTTTCACCAAACTCGTCAACCATCTTGTCGAGCGCGAGTTTGTTCCGGCTCCAGTCTGGGTCAGAGTGATCCCTAAATAGCACGGTAATGGCAGCAATCCCCTCACTGGCCAACCAGTCGCCTAACTCACCCGTTCCCTGATCCAACTCCTCGAATCGTTTACCCGAATACCCGGTTTCACTGGCATAAAATTGAGCCAAGCTTTGGGACGGCGTATGCTTTACTGCGCCGCAGAATGCTGGGTAAACGGCACCATTGGTTTCACGCGCCCCCCAAATGATCGCTGCGACGATATTTTTGTCTTTGATAAACGCCTGTAGAATCGAAGTTTCTTCCTCAGAAAATGGGGCTGAGCCATGCGTATTCCCCGCACTCCAATTACAACCGGCGTTTCGATTGGGGTCAACCCCTCTGCTATTTAACCGGCCGCTCCTTTGCCCAAGGTCGTCTGGGGAGTCTGGATTTAAATCTTCGATGATATAAACGGTCAAATTGTTTGGCATGTTCTCTAGGTTGTTCCCCATATATTGATCAAGCCGTTGACTGATTGCCACCGTTGCCGGGGATTTCCCACTGTGCACCCCCCCGATAAAAACAATGACATCCTCTCCGCCACCATACCGATTGGCTTCGATCAGATTGCCGTTGGCTGTTTTACCTAATATCAGAGCCTCAGGGCCGACATCGACGGTCCGGTTGCCACCTATGCCGAAAATGGCAAAGGCGCCGACAATGGCTAAAATGAGAGTGCCTACTGCAACTTGAACTGACGTTTGTTGCCAAATAGATGTGGCAGGTAGATCTGGTGGGGGTAGGATAGGATCAGCATCAATAGAGTGCCCCAGCAAAATATTGGGTGTCGGTCCAGATGCTTCAACTGGGTCTGGTAAATTGATCGGGCTCACTTCGATTGGCTCGTCTGCAAAATCAAATGCGCCCGGCTCAAAGGGGTCAATGTTTGCGTCTTCAGGTGTAGATGGAACAATAAGCCCGTCCCATTCGATGTCCGGCCGAGACGCTTTCCCCTCTTCTAGTAACTCTTCCATCCGATTGCGCCGATAGAGAAATTTAACCAAGCTTCGCGCTTTGGTGTCTTGAATGTCCCCGACAAGATCGTCATAGTCAATGCCAAGATCTGACGCAAGGTTGCGCAATTCTTCATCGTTAAAACGATTCGCTAGTGCTACCCCGATGTTTCGCAAAGATTTACGATTCCATGATTCGTCTGCCATATTGTCTCCAACACCTAATTCAGTCTGTCACTATCGGTTTTTGTACCACAATCGGCCGAGATGCTCAAAAATTTCGGCCGACTTGCAGCAGATAAGATTATCAACCAAGTGGTTGACTTCACTATCAACCCAATCCGACATATAAAAACAATCTGTAGATTGACTCCCGATATCTTACAACAAGATAGACTTGTACACGTAAATAAAAATACGGTAATTCTTCAGTTTTGCTCAAAACAACACCGAACATCATCGAAGCCTTCGTCATTCTCCCCCGCAATTGAATTACCGTATGTCACATTTGTGCCACAGTGTGGTGTTTATATATAAAGACATAGTGGTTGGTTTACACACCAACTTATCACTTACATCTACCCACTAATTACTCGTATCTAATCTTATGACTGAACCGATCATTGTTGTGGACAATATCCACAAATCATACCTGATGGGCAAAGACGCCGTCCCCGCTTTGCGCGGGGTTACGCTCAACATTGAGCGGGGCGAATTTGTCTGCTTGATGGGGCCTTCCGGCTCTGGCAAAACCACCCTGTTGAACATTATTGGCGGGCTAGATGAACCCAGCCGAGGCCATATCAACATTGAAGGGGAAAAGCTTGTCTCGTTAACCGAAGACAAGCTCGCCCGCTTACGGCTAGACAAAATGGGGTTTGTGTTTCAAAACTACAACCTGCTGGCTAATTTTACCGCCTTTGAAAATGTCGAAGCGCCGATGGTGCTCGCCCGTGTTCCCCGGCGTGAGCGGTCTGATCGCGTGATGAATTTGCTCGAGAAAGTAGGGCTGGCCGACCGAGCGAAGCATTATCCCAGCGAATTATCTGGCGGTCAGCAACAGCGTGTGGCGATCGCACGAGCGTTGGCAAACGACCCACCCATCTTAATTGGGGACGAAATGACCGGAGATTTAGACAGTGAAACCGGTTTCGCGATCATGGCCCTCATCCAACAGCTTAATCGTGAAGGGATGACGATTGTGTTTGTGACCCATGACCCGCGCATGTCGAAATTTGCTGGGACGGTCGTGAATATGCAAGACGGCCAACTGTTTAACATTACAAAGCAAGAAGCGGAAAACGCAAATGATTCTCTCTTACGTACTCAAAAACTTCCGACGTCGTAAAGTTCGTACCATCTTAATGATCCTGTCGTTGATGGTCAGCACAGGGTTGATCATTGCGATGAGTGCGACGGTCGAGACGATTCGCCGATCAAACGTTGATCTGATTTCGTCATCGATCGGCCGATACGACATCACGGTAAGCAAAACTGATATTTCGCCAGACCCGTTTGTCGACATAGACAGTGTTAGTCAAGCGATCTTACGATCGGACAGTGAAATTCAACAGGTTTACCCGCGCATCGTGGCAGATGTGGAGCTTGCGGCCAATGGTGAAACGGCAACCGCTAGTTTAATTGCACGCCAACCGGCCGAGGCTGAATTGGTCGGCCTGGTCGAAGTCATCACCGGCACCCTTAACTTACAGGATGGGTCGGTCGCGCTATTTGAAGCGACCGCCGAAACATTTGGTGTGCAGGTGGGGGACACGGTCAATTTGGCATACAGCTTTCCCCGGCCGCGAGAAGAAGGACAGCCCACCGTTTTAGGGACAAGTCAGCGACGGGTCACCGGCCAGTATCCGGTCAGTGCCATTGTGCGTCAGACCGGCGTGGTGGGTGCCTTTGTTGAAGACGGCATTTTTATGGATTTTGATGTGGCTCAAGGATGGTTGGGCATTCCCGGCCGAGCCAGCACCCTCATCTCGCTTGTTGACCCATCACTTTACGAGTCGGGCAATTCAGAAGAAGCTGCGCTGACCGTACGCGCCGTCGCGGTAAACGTTCAAGCGGCTCTGGGTGATCAGTTTAGCTACACGCTCGATAAAGCGGTCATTCTAGATGCATCGGCCCAAGCGTTTTTAATTTTACAGGCGCTTATCAACACCTATGGATTGATGGCGTTTGGCGTGGTGGGTCTGCTCATTCACACCCTTGTGATGACCAACGTGCAGGAACAGCGGCGTGAAATGGCGATCTTACGCATTTTGGGCAGTCAGCAAAACTATCTGTTCGCCATTGTCATTGTCGAGGTCTTTGTTATCGGGCTTATCGGCGTGTCATTGGGGGTCGGTTTTGGGCAGCTGTTAACCCAATACGCCGTCTTACCGTTTATCGAAAACCAAATGGCAAACGAAGGGCTAACCGTCACCATTCAGCCGGTTGTTTCTTGGACAACGATTGTTCCATCGGTGCTGTCCGCTTTTGCGGTGCTGTTTATTAGCGCCTTTAAACCGGCCCGAGACGCATCGAAAACAAAAGTGATGTACGCCATTAATCCCGGCGTGGCTGATAATATCCAGCTAGAAGATTTAGCCGAGCTGCGTGAATCACGGCCGAACTTACGCTTGTTCTTTGTAGGGCTGGTCCTGCTGTTTACTTTTATCATGGTCATCGGGCTCGACTTAGTCTCTACATTGGGGAACCCCGCGCTCGAAGCTACCTTCTTTTTATCAACGATTTTGCTGATGGTCACCGGCTTGGGCTTTGTCTTCTTGCTGCTTACCCGGCCGCTTGAACGCGTGGTGCTGTTTATCATTAGTTTTATTGCGCCACGCATGACCTATTTCGCTTCGCGCAATGTCGGCCGGAACAACAAACGGAACACGTTAATCTCGCTACTGGTTTTGTTTAGCGGCGTGTTGCCCAGCTTTTTAGCAACACAAAACGCAATCGACTTTGCCAATATCCGCACAGACGTAGAGCTCGATATGGGATCCCCCATCGAGCTGCGGGTTCGGTCCCGTTTTGCAGAACCGGGGCTAGAACAGCTTGACTGGCTGCAACCCAGTTTTATCACAGAAGATTTGGCCCAATTTAGCGAAATAGAAAACGCTGTTGGGTTAACCAATGAATATCGTGCCGAAATAACAGATGCGGTTGGCATGCGCAACACCTCGCTTTCTTTGCGTGGGGTAACGGGTGACCTCAACAATGTGTTGTTTGATCAATATGTCGATTTCCCAACAGGGGACCGCGCTGCACTCACTCGGTTGGTCGATGATCACACCGGCATTGTGATTAGTGAAGGGTTGGCTGAGGTCCTTGCGGTAGATTTAGGCGGCGTGGTTAAGCTGCGTGGGGCCGGGCTCGACCATATCGAAGAATTTACGGTGATTGGCATCGCAAGACGCGTACCAGGATTTGATGAAATTGGCCGTATACGGGCCAATGCGCAAGGTGGCAGCATAGGGCTTATCTCTTTGCCCGCCCACCAACGCCTTTCAACTGATCCGAATTTGCCGCTGCCAGATGCGAATGCAAAAACAATCACCCGCATTCTGGCCGCAGTAGACCCTTCTGCTGATCTTGAAGAGCTAAATGGGGAACTGCGTCAAACATTTGGCTTTAGTCAAAATTTGCGCGCACGGATCTCTGAAGTACGGCTGAAGCAGTCTCAAGATGAACAACAGCAGGCTCAGATCTTTTTGCTGGTGCTGACGTTGATTAGTTTCACAACCGCCGTCTTTGGGGTATTTGCGGTGATCTATGTCACGATTTACGCCCGACGGAAAGAGATCGGGATGATGAAGGCGGTTGGCAGCCGAAAATGGGAGCTGACCGGCATGCTGATCATCGAGTCGATTGCGATGACGCTGTCGGCCGCGTTGGCCGGGATTATTGCGGGCGCATCGATGGGGTACATCTTCGCTTATATCGAAAATGTATCGTCTGAACGGCCGATGATTTTCGCCGTGGATTCAACCGTCATGCCGTTTGTGATTGTGATGGTGGTTTTGGCCAGCATCATCGGGGCGATATTTTCTGCCCGCCGCATTATTAAATATAAAGCGATTGAAATTTTACGAATGAGTTAATGAAATAGATGTTAGATATGAGTGGTTAGGTGGTAGTAAGCCGCTGACCGGTATCTAAAACCTAAATTCTAGAGTTATGAATACGAAATTTAAAACGATAATTTTGACCACGTTGGCTTTTATTTTGGCCAGTTGTGCTGGCGCACCAGCAAGCGAAGGGGTGCGCGACGAACAAGAGATTTCTAATCAACAAGTTGAGTCGATGGTTGTAGAATCTGAAGGGCGCGCTAATGTGGTAGCTGAACCAACTGAGGTCCCCGCGCTAACCGTCTTAGCCGATGGGCAGATTCAGAACGGCAAGCCAGCGCTACCGCTTACGTTCGAGACATCGGGTAAACTGCTGGTTGTGCATGTGGCGGCCGGAGATGAAGTCAAGGCTGGAGATGTGATTGCCACATTGGATGATAAAACGTTGCAAGAGTCGGTGAGATCGGCCGAGTTGCGACTCCAATCCGCCAAAAACAGTTTGCTACAAGCTGAAGGTGAACGTGAACGGTTGCGTACATGGGAACCGGATGCCAGTGCGGTCACGATTGCGGAAGCAAATATCACCTCAGCTGAGTCAAACCTGGCCAATGCGAAAACCCAAGATGCGGCATCAGGCAGCAGCTTAACGTCGGTCAATATTCAAATACAGCAGGCCCAGCGTGAAGTTGATAGCGCTCAAGAGTCGTATGACAATGCGTTTAGCCCCGGCCGGGAATGGGAAGTGCAGTACAACGACGAGGTTTGTGAAAACAGAAATGGGCTTGAACAATGCTTGGGTATAA
>JAHDEB010000175.1 GCA_020629055.1 Chloroflexota bacterium | reverse complement strand
CCATCGAAAACGATCTTGATGGGATGCGCTTTCAGTTTGGCATCGTCACCATGCTACTGACCGTCATGTCAGTCTTAATCACCACTGTCGGTGGCTTCGGCTTGGTCGGCACGATGGGGATGAACGTAACCGAACGGATTCGTGAGATCGGCGTGATGCGCTCTATCGGGGCAGACACCCGCATGATCCTGAATATCGTCATCATCGAAGGGCTTGTGATCGGCCTAATCAGCTGGACCATCGGCGCGGCCGTATCAATCCCGATCGGGCAAATGTTGGGCAACACCATTGGTGACTTATTGATGGGTAGCCCGTTAACACACACCTTTTCAACCACAGGCGTTCTGATCTGGCTCGGTGTGGTCGTGGCACTCTCAACTTTGGCCAGCATCATGCCAGCTTTGAAAGCAGCCCGGTTAGAAGTTCGTGAAACGTTGGCTCACGTATAAACCAAACAGTCCAGAAATCGCCTCGACCGGTCGTTTCAACCCCTTATCAAAAAGGCTAGAAACAGCACGGCCGAGGCGTTTTTTGTTTATAGGAAGTAGATGGTACGCGTGGAACAGACACCGTTTCAATGATAAGATCATCAATCTGGAAAGGTTAAAAATCAAGAGGTACCAGAATGAAACCAGCAGGCTATCAAGAACTTAAACATATCCCCGGCGGTGAAGGAGCTTGGCCCATCATCGGTAATTTTATCGAATTCACAACCAATACCCTCCCGTATTTGCAGGCTGAACAGCAAAAGAATGGGGATGTTTTCAAGGGAAGCAATCCGCTCGGATATAGTGTGATTGTAACCAAGCCGGAAGCCAACAAGATTCTTTTGGTCGATCAGGCTAAATCAACCAGCAATCAGTTGGCATGGGAACTTGCGCTTGGTGAGTTATTTCCAAATGGGCTAATGCTCATGGATGGGGACAAGCATAAAACACATCGGAGCATTATTTTAGAAGCATTTAAACCGAAACCGATGCAGGGGTACTTAGACGAGCTACCGGCCGTATTTGAGTCAGAATTCGAAAAGCTCGACGGCCGGTCAGATTTTGACGCCCTTCCCTTTTTCAAAAGGCTAACCCTCAAGATCGCCGCAAAAATCTTTTTCGGATTTGATTTAAAAGGTGATATCAATCAAATCGACAAAGCGATTACAGCCATCGTTGAAGCCTCCACGGCGCTACCGCTCAAGCTGCCATTTACCCGCTATCAAAAAGGGATCAACGGGCGAGCCTTCCTCGTCGACTACTTCAAACAGGTATTGCCCGAACGCCGTTCCCGGCCAGGTACCGACCTTTTCAGTCGGCTGTGCGAAGCAACAAACGAATCTGGCGAACGGCTAAGCGACCAAGAAATTATCGACCACCTAATTTTCGTACTGATGGCGGCTCACGACACAACAGCCATTACCTTAACTTGGATGAGCTATTTCATGGCGAAATACCCTGAGTGGCAGGTGAAAATGAGGCGAGAAGCGGCCGAATTAAACACCGGTCAACCGCTTAAGCTAAGTGATTTGAGAGCTTTAGAAAGTGCCAGCCTGGTGCTGAAAGAAACCTTGCGAATTCATCCACCCCTGATTTTGATTCCGCGCTTCTTAACGGAAGAGTTAGAGCTAGAGGGTCAAAGACTACCGGCCGGGACCGTCGTAAACACCGTTCTGCAAATGACCCATCAAGACGAGCGGGTCTGGACCCATCCTGAACTGTTTGACCCTGAACGTTTTAATGCAGAACGCAAAGAGCACAATCGTTGTCCATTCGCCTACATGCCGTTTGGGGCCGGGAACCACCACTGCATCGGCTTCCAGTTTGCCGAAATGTCAGCAAAACTGGGCATCTCGATGTTGCTCGATCGGTTTGAGTTAAGTCTATTTGCAGGGTACGAAAGTGATTCACGGGCAGTCCCTTTTAAGCAACCAAAAGACAAGATGCCGCTACGGTTAAATCGGCACAGCTAATCGACCGACCTGCTCGAAAATTTCTCGGTTTCAAAACTGTTGTTAAACCGACACAGGCCTAAAGTATTAATTGCCCATTGATCTTTACCATCCAAAACAAAATAATTAGCTTGAAGGATTTGTTGACGTGACCCTGATCACTTCCGTTCTTGATAACATTGATGAACTAAATCTCATTGGGAAAAGCGTAAAACGTGTACAAGATCTAATTTCGCAACACAAATCGTGTTGAGGTTTGCGCTAGGTTAAGCGCAATTTCATAATCATAGTTGCCTCGATATGCAAAATGAAGCCCCAATCAGCAGCACCGAAGAAAAACTAAAAAAACGGCTAACCCGAGAACGGGATGCCCGCAAAGCGGCCGAAAAGCTTTTAGAGGATAAAAGCCGCGAAGTTTATCTTGCAAATGAAGCGCTAAAAAAAGAAATTCAGGAGCGAGAAAAAATTCAGCAAGACCTCGCGATTGCTGTCGCGGAAGCAAGGGAGCTTACACGACTTAAAACGGAGTTTGTGACCAACATGAGTCATGAAATTCGGACCCCTCTCAACGGTATTATCGGTCTTTCCCAGCTCCTTTTAGATTCCCCTTTAAACGAAGAACAGGCTGATTATTTAGATGAGATCAATTCAAGCAGTCAGCTCTTGTTGGATATCGCTGAAGATATTTTAGATTTGTCTAATTTGGAATCAGATCACCTAACGGTTCAAAACGCCCCGATTGCAACAGATGAATTCTTCAAAGGGCTACGGAGCTATGCAGAAAAGAGCACTGCCGACCGTGAGTTGGCTGTTAGTTTCGACATCGATTCGTCAGTCCCAAACAAACTCATTAGCGACGAAAAACTATTAGATCGCATCGCAAAGTGCCTAATCGAAAATGCAGCGAAATTTACCGAAGCTGGCAGCATTCGCATATCAGCCGCGGCCGAAAATAAATCTCGACTGGTCGGCGTCCTACAAATCGAAATTCAAGATACCGGCTGTGGCATTCCAAACGATCAATTCGAGCATATCTTTAAATCATTTAGTCAAGTCGACGCTTCGCTGACGAGGAACCATGAGGGAACCGGACTCGGGCTAACGATCAGCAAGCAATTAACAGAGCTTTTGGGTGGGGAAATTCAAGTCGAGAGCGAACTGGGTGTCGGATCAACGTTTACAGTTGTTGTCCCATTTGAACATGAAAAGCTAAAGGCAGATCCTGATTTCGTAACCCCAGGAGAAAATTGCGATATTTTGTTGGTTGATGAAAACAAGATCAATCAAAAAATCGCTTCTAAAATCTTCAACCGAATCGGGTGTGAGTTAAAAACGGCACAAAGCGGCGAAGAAGCTCTGAATGCATTAAGAGCAATCCAACCAAAAGTCGTGTTTCTCGACTTTCAAACATGCCAGCTAGCAGCGATTGAAACTGCCAAGGATATCCAAACAGAATGGGGAGAAAATCGGCCGCATGTCATCGGAATGATCAGTGATGATCTAGATTTATCAAAAGAGGAGCTGCACGATTCTGGTATAGATAGTTTAATCCAAAAACCAATGCGCTTTGAAAGCGTGGTTAGCACACTACAAAAAGCAAAAGAAGAGAAATCACTTGCCTAACCCACCCCTCTTAGATCGATCCGTTTAAAAGATCCCTTGCCAGCCATTGAGCACAAAGCGATCAGCCAATATGAGCTTGGTCAACAATACATATCATTACTCACTCGTAGACTTATTCGTGATAGCAAGCGGAATCTAAAAATCGCAGTTAATCTCCAAAGCAGGTGCCAATGCGCCGCGCGCTCACGAGCTGTGGGTTGTCGAGTGGGACTAGCTTTTTCTTGCCCGCCACATCTTCCAGCAAAACCGGCCGGGTTTCATCCCCGATAACCGCCACCATCTTGCCAAATTCACCGGCTGCAATCAGCTCTGCGGTTGCTGTGCCCAGTTGGGTCGCCAGTAAGCGGTCACGGGCTGAAGGGGTGCCTCCCCGCTGAACATGGCCCAAAATAGTGAGCCGTGCTTCCAATCCGGTTAGATTCTCAAGCGTTTCCGCCAGCCTCAGCGTACTCCCCTTTCGCTTACGATGAAATTCAGAAATATTTGCCTTGGCAGCATCACGTTCGGCCGTGCCAGACTCTGCCCCCTCGACCAAAGCGACCAATTGATCTAACTCGGCCGCCTCTGCTTGAGACATCGCCCCCTCTGCGATCGCCACAATACTAAACGGACTGCCATGTAGCTTGCGCGCCTTAATCGCGTCGGCGACCTTGTTCGCATCGTACGGGATTTCCGGCAGTAAAATCACATCGGCACCACCAGCCAAACCCGCACCCAAAGCCAACCATCCCGCTCGATGCCCCATAATTTCAACCACAATGATTCTGTGATGGCTATGCGCAGTTGAATGAAGCCGATCAATCGATTCTGTCGCAATGCCCAAAGCGGTGTCATACCCAAACGTAATATCGGTCCCCCATACATCGTTGTCGATCGTTTTCGGCAGTGTGATGATATTTAAACCGGCCGCTGCCAATCGGTTCGCATTCTTTTGCGTGCCTCCTCCACCCAAACATACCAAACAATCTAAATTGTGGTTGTGATAATTCTCGATAATCGTACTCGTCATATCGATTTTTTGATTACCAAGCACCATTTTATGCGGCTTGTCTCGGCTCGTGCCTAAAATAGTCCCACCCTTTGTCAAAATACCAGACAGTTCTTCCCGTCCCAACCGCACAAAACGATTGTGAACCAGTCCTCTGAACCCTTCTTTAAACCCGATGACTTGCCAGTTGTAATGTCGAATGGCCGATTTTCCAATGGCCCGTATCGCAGCATTTAAACCCGGCGTATCTCCCCCGGCCGTCAGTATTCCGATATGTTTTTTCATCCGGTTATTTTACGCATACGGCCGTTTGCTGCAATCAAAGCCGGACAACTTAAGCGAAGTCGGCCCATAAATTCCTACGCGACATAGACCAATGCTCTATTTCAAAACAGAGTTAAATCTGTACAATTTTTAGAGCACAGACCGGTGTCAAAGGCGAAACAAAATTGCTGCAACAAACATATCAATTTTTTAACGACAAACATCAAGAACCGATTAGGCAGATCGCCTTTTATTTGTACGTATTAGGCGGCATCGGCTGTGCCCTGTTTGCAATTCTCGCTTATATCGACCAAAACTGGCTCATCGTTGCAACCTCTTCGTCGGTTCTCATTGTCGTTATCTTCTCACTCCTCCGCTTTGAATCGAATGATACCGGTGCCTTATTTGGCAAAGTCAGCATATGTGGTTTAACTGCACTGATCATCGGCACAACGTTTAATTTTGGAATCAACGATACCGGTATTCAGGCTGTTTATCCGATCTTATTGATGATCGGCGTGTCTTACTACAGTCGCCCTAAACGCTTACTGACAGTCGGTATCGCCTGCATGGTCTGGGTCATTATCCTAAACATTTTAGAGCAAAGAGGCTTTTACGTAACTCGTAGTGAGCCTTTTACCCTTCTGTCCAAAACGATCTTTATCATCTTCATGATCTTTTTCACGACAATGATGCTGATGGTGACGCTGCATACGATCATGACAGCAAATTCAAATTTGAATATCGCGAAAGAGGAGGCGATTGCAGCAAAAATTGTGGCAGAGTCAGCCAATCAAGCCAAAACAAATTTCTTGGCCAATATGAGCCATGAATTACGCACCCCCCTGAATGCGATCATCGGCTATAGTGAAATGATTGAGGAGATAAATGAGGGAGAAACGGCCGAGGATGCGGGCAAAATACAGCAATCCGCATCGAATTTACTCGCCATGATTAATACGATACTTGAAATTTCAAAGATCGAATCCGGCAATCTAAAATTAGAGATTCAGCCAGTTGACATCTCGAAGCTTGTTCCAGAGTTGAAAACAATCACGGGGCCAGATATTGCAAGTCGGCAAAATAAAATCAGATTTAATATCAACACAACAGGCCAAATGGTCATGGCCGATCGGCAAAAGTTACAGCACATTTTGATCAATTTAATTTCAAACGCAAATAAATTTTCAAATTCTGAAACGATATCGATTGATATTAAGCAGCAAGATCAGTCGATTATCTGTGATGTGTCAGACAATGGGGTCGGGATTCCGCAAGAAGACCTTGAACGTATTTTTATGCCGTTTGAGCAGGTCTACAATGAGTTAAATCGGGAGTTTGAAGGGACCGGGTTGGGGCTGGCGATTTGTCGCCAATACGCCCGCTCAATGGGTGGCGATATTTCTGTTCAGTCAAAGCTTAAAGTTGGCTCAACATTTCGTCTAACACTACCGGCCGCCGGTTAGCTTGCAGGGTTCAAAGATCTGACTAGACTAAGGCACCATCAACTTTTAGGAGAAAAACCGTGCCAAAGCTCTTTAATCCTGCTCTCGAAAATTTACCCCCGGCCGAACTGCAAAAACTACAATTCACCAAGCTCAAAGCCCAACTCATTCGCGTCTACGAACAATCCCCCTACTATCGCGAAAAGTTTGACAACGCTGGCGTCAACCCGCACCAATTCAATCACATCGAACAATACCGAGAATACCCTTTCTTCGATAAAGAAGAAGAGCGAGAGAGCCAAACGCAATCTTCGGCCGAGCTTGGCCATCCGCTCGGCATGCACATTACGTGTGACATCAAAGACGTACGCCGCATCTCTTCATCATCTGGCACAACAGGCACCCCCACCTTTAGCGGCTTTACCCAAAAAGACCGAGAAGTCACAATTGAAAATATGGCCCGCCTCATGGCCCGGGTCGGTATAGAAAAAGGGGATCCGGTGATGCATGCCGGGGTTCTCTCGATGTGGGTTGCAGGTTTGCCCTGCCTTGATTCGCTGATGGGGGCCGGAGCGATGGTCATTCCGATGGGGGCTTTAAGCGGTACCGAACGGCTGGCCCAAATCGCATCGGTTACCAGACCCAAAGCGATGCTCGGCACACCATCTTTTATGCTCCATCTGATCAAAACGATGAAAGAACGGAGCGGGATTGATCCGAAATCGATCGGGGTAGAAAAACTGTTGGTCTTTGGGGAACCAGGGGGCAGCGTCAAAGAGATCTACGAACAAATGTCGGCCGGCTTTGGCGGCGCCCAAGTTTACGATGTGATGGGGGCCACCGGCTGTCACAGCCCGACCGGTATCTCGTGCGAAGCCCACGCGGGCATCCACTACTTTGCGGCCGACAACGCCTATTTCGAGATCGTTGACCCCAATACGATGTTACCGCTGCCACTTGAAGATGGGGTTGAAGGGGAAATCGTCTTTACCGGTCTAGATAAAGAATGTGCGCCCCAAATTCGCTGGCGAGACAAAGACATAATTCATGTCACAACTACCCCATGCGACTGCGGCCGATCTGGACCCCGCATGCTGTTCCGCGGCCGGGTCGATGACATGCTGCTGGTTAAAGGGGTCAACGTTTTTCCCAATGCCGTGCGCGATGTGATCAATGCGCTCTCCCCTAAACTCACCGGCAACATTCGTATCGTCAAAGATGGCTCTGGCCCTGTTGTCACACCCCCAGCAAAGATCAAGGTCGAAATCATGAAAGAGACACCTGCGGCCGAGCGTGACGCCATCGCTGTGCAAATCGAAAACGCCATTCACCACAAGCTCCGCTTTAGGGCCAAGCCGGAATTTATCAACGAAGGTGAATTCAAACTAATCACCGGGGCCACCGGAAAAGCCAAACTGGTTGAGGAGGCGGAATAAGATGAGCCAAGAAACTGTTATTTACCGTCGTGAAGGAAAAATCAGCCACATCGTCCTCAATCGGCCCAGTGTCATCAACGCCTTTAACCGAGCAATGTACGAAGGGCTAAACGCCGCAATCGACCGCTTTAGCAAAGATGACGAAGCATGGGTTGCCATAATTTCTGGCAATGGAGAGCGGGGCTTTTGCTCAGGCGTTGATATTAAATCGATCGAGGTTGACGATGCAGGGATAACCATCCCGTTTCCACCGATCCCCTTGTGTGACGAGATGGTAACCCCCAAGCCGATTGTGGCGGCCGTACACGGCCACTGCATCGGGGAAGGGGCCAATGTCGCCTTTTCGTGCGACATGATTTTCGCGGCCGAAAATACAAAAGTTTATATTCCAGAAGCGCGTATCGGGGTCAATGCGATTGACATTCCGCTTAAACTGGCACGCAAGCTGGGCTACAACCATGCGTTCGAGTTGCTGATGGGATTGGAACCCAAATCGGCCGAATGGTGTGTCAACGCCGGTCTGATCAACCAAATCGTGCCAAACGGAACCGCGGTTGACGCAGCCGTGGCATGGGCAGAAACCCTCATCAATTCAACCGCCCCACTTGCTATTCGTGGAATGAAAGAGACGTTGCACCGAGCGGTGTTTGAGTCAGAACAAGCGGGGCTGGCGGCCGGGCAGGCGTGGCGGGATAAGGTTTTGTATTCGGCCGATTGGGCTGAAGGACAGCAGGCGTTTAAGGAAAAAAGACGGCCGGACTACTCCGGCCGATAACGCATCAATCTCTGCGGGGTTGAAAGGTAAAATGAAAGGCTAGAATTAGAAGATATGGTTAGGAAATCAAACTCGAGCTAATTTTTATACACCAAACTTAGAGGTGGACTTCATATCCTACGTGGGACTGAGCAGTACAACACTGAAATCTACCTAACAAAATCTCAAGATGACTAATATGCCTTTTCGCTTACCAAAACTGACCTTGTTTTTTGTACTCACTCTTTGCACCACACTCTTTCTCCTGGTGCTTTCCACCGCATTTGCTCAAGAAGAAGCACGACAAGATCAAGAGCAAACAAATCTCAGCGGCCAAGTGGTCTCTGATCAAAATGGAGAGCGAACCAACTATCTTAAAAAGGACCAAAGAGTACGTTTAACTGAATCAAATGGAATCCGATCTATTGTGCTAGACTCCGTAGCCGAAACAAATATAGACGAGCTGCATAACGGGGAAAATCGCTCACAAGCTATCCAATTAAACGAGCGAGACTATCTGCGGAAAATTTGGAAAACGGGTCATTTTGGGACGGGAATCGGTTCAAGCGGATTAATCACAATTGATTTGGACAAGGACGGCGACTTAGAAGTTGTGACCGGTGGTGGCGCTGGGTTTGGCGGAAATTACTTTTGGTACATCGTCGGCTACGAGCCAAATAGTGAATCTTATGTCCAAGAGTGGATTAGTGATTCATATCCATCAACTATTAAGAGCATTTCCGTTTCTGATTTAAACAAAGATGGAGGGTATGAGATCGTCATCGGTCTGTATGATGGAAATATTCATATCTATTCTGCAGATAGCTTCGAGGAAATTGGTAAATTTACAAATGAGTATGGTGCTCTCCAAGATATTGTTATCGAAGATATTGATTCTGATGATCAGATTGAGCTGATCACCAGTGCTCAAAACGGACTAGCCATTTATGATGCGGCTACATATGTCAATGAATGGAAAACTTCAGAATTTGGATCTTATGATATTGAGGTTGGCAATGTAGACGAGGATAGCGCTTTAGAGATTGTTACTACCCGTTACGTTATTGATAGTGCAACCAAAGAAATCGACTGGGACAATGAATCCGGATTTGGGGCCATTATTCAATTAGCAAATATCGATGAAGATTCGATGGATGAAATTATCGGCGCTCAAGGCTGGTACCAGCTCAACACATTTGATGCAGATACTCAAGCTCCTAAATATGATATCCCGGCCGATTTAGATATCGATGCCTTAATTGTATTAGATTATGACAATGACGGAGTTCAAGAAATCGTTTATGGTGACGGCCAATGGGGCTCAGTTTATGTTATTGACAGCCAAACGAAAGAACTAGAATGGAGCATTCGAAACCCTGAACATGGGGTTGCTGGAATCGCTTTTGGTGATGTTGACAGTGATGATGTTCAAGAAATTCTTTGGGGGGCAGGCTGGAGCTCGACAGGTTCCGACCATCTATTTATCGGTGACACCAAAACTCAAACAATTGAGTGGCGTAGCGTAGATTTAGATGGGCCATTTACACCAGTAGATGTTGGTGATGTGGATAATGATGGAACTGACGAAATTGTGGTTGCGATTTATGGAACAAACAGTGGCTACGACGATGGGTTCATTAGTATTTACAACGCAGAAACATATGAGCTTGAATGGCAAGGAGAACCGATTCTAAACGGAAGTGCTTGGCATGGGATTAATGCTTTAGAACTTGCCAATATAGATGAAGATGAGGCCTTAGAGATCATCATTGCCACAGCCTACTTACATGACGGGCTAATCATTGCATATGATGGGATCACACGAGAGGTAGAATGGGAAACTGAAAGATATAATGGTGCTCTGTTTACCGCTTTAGAAGTGGCTGATATCGATGGCGATGATCAGCTTGAAGTTCTAGGCGGGCAAGATAGAGAGCACACCGGGGCTGAAGGTGTTTACTTAAGAGTCTTTAACGGAGCTGATGGCATCGAAGAGTGGCGCACCACAAATTTAAGCTATTGGGGCGGTGTCTATGATATTGAAACCGGCAATTTTGATGAAGACTCCAATCAGGAAATCCTGTTCTCTGTCACAGGGGCAAATGCATACATTTACGATGGTACGCTACAGACCCAAGAATGGGTTAGTGAGCTAACCGGGGTAATGGCCGTCTCAAGCATTGATCTCGAGCAAGACGGGAAAACAGAATTCCTCTTGGGGACTAACAATGGTGACATCTATGCCTATGCGAGTAATTCTGCAGATATTTCCGTTGCAAATACAACTTACGAAGAGCTTTGGAGCGATTCATTTTCTTCTAACACCTCATCAATTCATAGCATTAAGCTAACTGATTTTGATCGCGATACTAAGAATGAACTGACGCTTACAGACAACAATCACATCTATGTATATGACGCATCGAGTCGATCGAAACTGTGGCAAAGTAATCACTTAGGCAGTGCTGTTGGGCATAGGGGCCATTTGATTATTGGGGATTTTGACAATAACACTCGAGCTAACGTCATTTTTGGTAGCTCCGAAGCACTTTTTGCTTATGAGTATGATTTTCTACCTTTTGATTCCACTATCATTGCAGACAAGTTAGTGGCAAGGCCAGGAGACGAAGTGGCTTACGATGTCGGCCTAACGAGCTTTTCATCAATCCTTCTATCTACAGAGGTAACGAACACGCTCTCCCCTCAGACAAGCCTCATCCCCGACACTTTAATGTCTGGCGCAGAAAGCTACATCGTGGGAGATGGAGATATCTTTGCTTCAGACATTCTGACCTCAAACGAAGCCATTACTCTAAGCTATAAAACAGTCATAGACGGATCCACCCCTGACAATACGGAAATCGTCAATACGCTTTTGATTACTGCAGGCGGTTTCATTGACCAAAAATCAATAACGATCATGGTTGACGGAGAAGCTCCAACAGCAACCATTTCAAATCTAAGCGACGAAACCATATTAACCGGCTTGGTTTATACAGTTACCGGGACGGCACACGACTCCGTTTCTGGCCTAGATACGGTTGAAATACGGATTAATGAGGGTGATTGGGAACAAGTAGACGGAACAACCGAATGGAATTATGTTTGGGAATTACCTACATTGGATGCTGAATTTGATATTTATGTGCGAGCAACCGATAAAGTTGCATACCAACAAGAAATACTTACTCAAAAAACAATCTATGTCGACAACTTACATCCGCGAATAATTAGCATCCAGCCAGGTCACTCGGACAAAGATTTCCCGACTGAAGAGCCGATACTCATTGAATTTTCAGAAAAAATTGTAGTTGAAACTTTTGATATAGACTGCTTTCCAAAATTAAACTTCCCTCAATTTTATTTAGACTCAACGCAAAAAGCCCTTTCGGTCATCCATGAGGGGCTAGAGCCAGAAACGACTTACAGCTGCCGAATCATCAGTGCGGAGGACCTTGCAGGTCACCCTCTAACGGCCGGAGAGGTTTCACATCTTTGGGCATTTACAACTGAAGCTGAGGAGGATTTGTCAACGCCAACACCCAACCCTCCATCCACACCAATACCAAGTCCCACATCTACGCCTGTTCCCACGTCAACGCCTGATCCCTCGGCAGGTGTCAATTCGATTATCTACTTACCCTACATAGCTCTAGACAATTAGATCGCAAAAAATTGCGGGATCGTTCATAAAAACACAAATGTGCGGTCCCGCAAACTAACAGCCCTAGCCAGTTAGTTCACGTGGTCTGATAACTCTTGATGAGGCAATTACCGCCAAACTTGAAGCACCAATCCTCTAGTTTTCTACGATACTTTGACCAGTACATCCAACAGAAAGACTGGAGAAGATCGATTGAGCAGCAACAAACCCAAATCCTATTCGCAACTATTCTGGAACAAAGCGGGACCGGCCCTGATCATTTTAATTTTGGTCATAGCGGCCGAAATCGGGGCATTCGCTTACGGCCGGTTGGCAAACAAATTCAACCGAGAAGGGGTTGTGGCCACCGGCATCGTGACGGCCGTTGAACAGTATGAAGCTCTCGAAATCGAGGCATTTTACGAGGATCTGAGAAATAACTATGACGATGGGGACATCATCACCGTGATTAGTTATGAATACCGGGATAAAGCAGGCAACCTCTATACAGACGAAAATCTGTCACGAAATTTGGCGATCGAGAAAATCCCCAAGGTGGGTAGCGGTTTTGAAATGCGCTACTTGGCCTCTGACCCCGAAACCCACGAGGCGCGAATCGGTCACATAGATAGCAACGTGGCAGCCCTGCACTGGATCGCCACTTTTTTTGGCGCACTCACCTTAGGCTATGTGATTTGGGGAGCGTTTGCAGCTCGCAAAAAATTCAACAGCACAACTGAAAGGCGGAAACGTAGGCAAGCGGAGTTGGAAAACCGGCCGACTTGATGTTGGTTTGAGAAGCAAGCCAATACATTTTTAAGCTCGGGACTACATCAAGGGAGGCTTTTCCTCAATTCAACGACCCCATTCACCGAAAAAGTTAAACAGTCTGCGAAAAGTATTCAAACCTCTGCGAAATCGTTAAGTCAATCACCTCTGCATCAAGTAGCCTAATCCTATCAAATGAACGCTCTCACGACCAAACGGCCGCTCGGCCGCTTGGGTCTTTATCAGAAGAATTAACAGGAGTAAGTTACTAAAATGATCGCATCAACCACATCAACTCGCAGAATCGGCCGCTGGCTATTTATCGCCCTGCTCGTCGTGCACGTTTTATCATGCTATGTTATGGGGACATTCAGTCTGTTTAACTGGCCATTTGCATTAGAAACAGGCTTTGGCATCCCTCATGACAGTTCGCTAGACATCCTCGGTGTCGTTATTGGACTTGAGCTGATTTTCTTAGGCAGCATCGCTGTTTTGGGCATTTACTGGACACGGCAGGGGCAAACCTCGGGCATCGTAACCGGCATGGCCGTTGGAATATACATGTTTTTGTTTGGGATTGTCTCTTTCCTATTGCTCGGCCGGATAGACGGCCTCATCGTAGACAGTATTCGCGGCTTTTTGACCCTCATTTTTGGCTGGATGGCGTATCAAGAACTGAACGGAACAGCTTAATATGGACCAATTTTTTCACGTCAAAACGATTTCAGACATTCATCGGATGCTCGGTTTAGACAAGCCCCAGCATCCGTTAATCTCTATTATTCGCCAGTGGCCCGCTGTGGGTGAGATGCCGTTTGACATCTTAAACGTGAAGCTAACCAGTGACTTGTATATGCTTTCGCTCAAAGGGGAAGCGA
>JAHDEB010000174.1 GCA_020629055.1 Chloroflexota bacterium | reverse complement strand
GGCTTTTTATTGTAACTGTAGGATTTATCCTACTGGGAAAAGCTGACTTTGGAAAAACCCTAGTGTTCCTAAATTATCTCTGGCCCACTTCTGAAAATTAAGTGATACTTTGTTGCACTGGGGTCTGCTTAATAGTTGAAAAAAGTAATATTTCAGCAGGTCGTTAATATCGCCGTAGGGGTCGACGCCATCGGCGTACAAATGGGTCGAAGAAAGTAAGGTTTATTCCGATGGCGTCGCCCGCTATACAAGGTGCTGATTAGTTACGAAAAAAGAGGAATAATGAAACATATCGCATCAACTCAGGATGAACATTGGCTCGTTCGCTGGAATCAGCTCTGTGACACAGGAGAGGCCCTAATGGCCTCAAATCGGGGGAAGGGGCAAAAGAAAGACGATTATCTTGAAAAACAAGCGGCCTTGGCCAATGTGCTGCTCAAAAAACTGCTTGAATTTAGCAACACTCTTTTTCGCTTTTTCTACCATGGGTATTTTGGTGAAAACGCAAAGCTGAAAAACGCGGACTTAATCGATGTAGAGTTTCAAGCTCATCTTGATCAAATGCAAATTGATCCCGGTTTTTTCAACCAAGAAACCCATCCGGCCGTCTATGTCTTCAACCAACTCCTCAAACGGGTCTCAACCGATATGTTGCGGATTCAGAGAGCCTATCAGCTCCGTCTGACACGGACGCCAGAAGAGTTTTCGATGGATACGACCTTGTTTACGGCCGATCTTTTGGGGCAGGAGATTTTGCAAAAAATCAACACGGTGCTTCCGTTTGGGGAACAATTCGCCAAAACAAAAATCCTGACTTATCCAGACAACGATGTTGAAGTCCGGATCGTGCCTTATGCGGACATTCTATTTATCGGATTTTCTGTTTCAGCATTTGCCATTTTTGAGGCTGAAAATTCAGAAATTTCCTCTGATTATTTGGCCTTAGCCCATGAAGCGGGCCATCTGCTTTACCGATTTGGGATGCTTCCACAGCATGCACAAGACCAATCAAAATCGGTTACGGCGAATGTAGTACAAAATTATTTACAATCGGAGTTGCGCACTCGAATTACAGAAGCCGGCCACAATATTGAGCAGGTAGAATGGATCTCTGATTGGTTAGAAGAAATTTTTAGCGATGTGATAGGGTGCATGTTGGAAGGCCCTGTCTACCTTATCGGGTTTCAACAAATTATGGAAGTTGAGCCTCCAGTTGAAATTGACGCCCCTCATCCTAAACATCCAATTGCGGCACTACGGCCGTATGTGCAAAATCAGATTATGAACGCCATGCCGGGCGCACCTAGCTGGGTACCGGCCTCCGGTGATCGGTTGACGGCCGATTGGCTAGAGACGATGATTAAAACCTGGCCCAACTGCATCTTGCGCATGTGGCCGGATCCCAAGTCGTCTCATGCAATAGAAGAAGCCCTTTTCACCCTCGAAAACAAAACACACACCGGCCGGGAAATTCTTGCTATCACAGAGATAGCCGTCAAAATGCTAATCGACGAAGTCATCACCAAATGGGGATCTGATCTTAGCTCGGTTGAATGGATGGCAGATCGATTAGATAAGGTTGCCCAACAAGATGTAGACCAGATTTCGCAAGCGCTGCACACTCATTACTGCAAGCGCATTGAGCAGCGTTATCTGGCTAAATTAGATGAAGTAGCAGGAAGGGGCACAAAGCGAGAAAAAGTAGAGCTATCAATTGCAGATAGCAGCATGATGGACACTGTGGCCGATGTTCCATATGCCGCAGATTTGGTTGAATTGATCTTAAATGGATTCTGGTCTGATGAAGGGCCGAAAGGGGGAGGGAACCCTGGAGGATTTGGATAATATGATTCTAAAGTCTTGCTTCAGTTTCAGAAATTAACAGTGGATGATTTATGAAAGCACCAATTTCTTTGGCTTCTTGCCATGATTTTCTGCTCTCTTCAACTTTGCCAAGTTTGTTATAAACATCCCCTAAGTCGATTAGAGATGATGCGTAAGCATATCGTTCCTTAATCAATTTAAAAATTTCTAAAGAATCCAATAAAAGACTTTCGGCGTCTTTGTATTCATTATTGGACGAGTGAACAAGACCAAGCTGACGCATCGTAAACCCTTCAAATCGTTTGTTACCAATGGCTCGAAAGATCTGAAGACATTCATTCCCCAAACTTGCTGCTTCATCAAGCTCCCCAATTCTTCTCTTGATGACTAGCTTTAAGAAATAGGCTGCACCTAACTCCGCCTTATTGTTGACCTCAAGACTAAGGGAAATCGCTTGTTCTACGAGCTTGTTCGCCTTGTCAAAATTTGGTCTAAACATTTCTATCTCAGTCAGCAATCTCAAAACTGAGATCATGTTCTCTTTGCTGTCTATATCCATTAAGATTTGGAGCGCGGCCTTTCCCATACCCTCTGCCCGGACTAAATTATCATCGATTTCGAGATACAAACTGGCTAATAAATCGAGAGTTTTGCCTTTGTCTAGACAAAATTTTTGCGAGCGTTGAATATCTAAGGCCGACCCTAAATAAGTCTCAGCCTGTTGGTATTCGCTTTGATCAAAAGAGATAAATCCTTGAAAGTATTTAGATTTGGCAATGCCGTAATCGTCTTCCAGCTTTTGAAATAGCTTTAATCCACGCTCCAGTTGATCCCAAGATTTGTCGTACTCGCTTTGCTCAATGCCGATTTCGGCCGACCGTAAAAATGTATGGGCCAGAGACAAATCATCTGCGAGATTTTGAGCGGCCGTCTCAGCCATCCCGTAGGCTAGTTGCGCATCATCATACCGGTTAAAGCGGAACCATGATTCAGCCAAGGCATCGGTGAGGTCGAGAATCGGCCGCCACAGTTTTGCCATATGGGCGGCTGCCAGAGCCGCCATGATATTTTCGGACTCCAAAGTTAGTGGCTCATACTGGAGCTGATTTGATTGCGCAAACCCCACATAGTAATCGATCATCAGGCCCATATTTGCTTGCTGTTGCTCGTCGCTTGCTTTTTCCAAGGCGAAATCAGCCAATAATGGATGCTGCTTGTAGCGCATATCGGCCGCATCCTGGACAAGGGACAAGGCTGAAAGAGCATACAGTTCATCCTCCGTCTCTAATTCAGATAGCCCAGTAATCGCGGCCAGTGCATCTAACCTAAACGGCCGGCCGCCAAAAACACCCATGGCGATAAACGTCTGTTGCGTTTGCGTCTCAAGCTCCTGCCAGCTTAGCTCAAAAGACCCCCGTATCGCCCGATCCCCAATCGACAGCCCCAGTCGCTGCAAGTTCTCTCCTAATCGGAGAGCCATGGCTGCTAGTGTCATGCGCAGTCTTGACTTGAGCTTTTGCGCAACAATTTCGATTGCGAGGGGGAGATGGTGAACCAATTCGGCAATTTTTGCAGCAGCTGTTTTTTCTTCTAGAGATCGATTCACCCGCTCCTTGCCTAAAATACTTTCCATGAGCACCACGCTTTTTTCAGGCGTCAACTCTTCCAGCTGGATCGGCTCAAGATCGAGGCTCACCGCTTCATCCAGGTGACGTGTTGTGACTAAAATCGCGCAGTCGGTGCTGCTGGGTAGCAATGGACGCACTGCTGCCGCATCCTCTAAATTATCGATGAGGATCAAGACTCGTTTGTGAGCCAACAGCCCGCGTACAGCGGTCGCTTTGCTGGCAAAATCGGTAATCCCGCTAAAATCATTTCCATAAGCTTGGGCCCATACATCGAGCAGATTATGCGAATCGCTTGTCTGCACATTACCCCACAAAACGCCGTCTGGAAAAGCATCTTTTAAGCGATGGCCGATTACATTGGCCAAAGTTGTTTTGCCGATCCCCCCCATCCCCACCAAAGCCACCCGAGCTTGATTTTCTGACCGCTTTGACAGCTGGTCTAACGTTGATTCGATCAAGGCGTCTCGGCCCACAAAGTGAGGAGGTACGGCCGGAACTAAAAATGGAGCCGGTGGCGGCTCTGATAGGGGCTGGCTAGAAATCGGTGCCATCTTTTCTGCGCTAATTTCTCCTGCCAAAATCCGGTCATACAGATCATCCGTTTCGGCCGAGGGGGGCACACCCCATTCCGCCATCAAAATATCCCCAAGCACATCATACTGAGCCAACGCCTGCACCCGATCCCCTTTTAAAGCCAAAAGGCGCATCAACTGCTGATGGGCTTCTTCTTGCCACGGCTGAATTTTGAGCCACTGTTCTACGGCCGCGATCGCATCGGTAAACTCCCCACGATTAGCCAGCTGCTGGCTTAAACGATGGCACACCTCGATGATCTGTTTTTCGTGCTCAGCCCTTCGTCCCCCCATCCACTGCTCAAACAACGAGCTGTCTTCAAGAATAAATTGATCGAGGAACGGACCAGTATAAATCGCTTGGGCCTCTCGCAGCGTTTGTGTGCAGCTAGCACACCGCTCGGCCGCATCATTTTCGTGTGGATGGTGCTCTACGGCGGTTATTTTTGCCGTTAGCTGTTCCGCATCAACCAGTACAGCATGGTCTAAGTGAAGCCCGATCGTATGAGTATCAATGCTCAAAAACGGCTGCTCCCGCTCTCCATCCCCCAATAATTTACGCAACGTGGTTAAGGCTTGAGACAAGTTTCGCCGGGCTCGCCCCTCTGTATAGTCGGGCCACAGCAAGCCTGCTAGATGGGAGCGCTCGTGCGGCCGGTTTGATTCGACAGCCAAGTAGAGCAGTAAAGCTTTCGCCTTATTGCTATGAAAACGGGTTAGCTCCGACCCGTCTAACAAAACTTGTGCTCTGCCAAAGCAGCGAATTTCTAACATCTCTACAAAAAGATTAGAAAAGCGAGAGTAGAGACAAGAGGGTTCTCCTCACTCTTATCTCTGTTCTCTGTTCTCTGTTCTCTACTCTCAACACCTCGTGACACTTTCGTGACACCCCATTCACACCCTAATTCTACACTGAGTTTAGTTAAGTTTTAGGGTTTGATTCCTTGCAAGGCGGCAAACACAGTTTGCCGGGAATTCCATCTCACACCCCTGTTTTTCCAGTTAATCAGCGAGTCCAAACCGGTCTCGCCTATAGCCAAATAGGAGTGTTCGTGATGACATTATCAAAAAAAGTAAAAAATATCAGTTTAGCCTTTCTCTTGATCGGTGCGCTTACCTTCGGAAGCGGTATCGCATTTGGAGTGGACATTGTACCGGCCGCATATGCTTGTGGCTCCGGTGGGCATGGGGGCGGTGGCTGCTAAAATGAGAATATAGTCAGAAGAAAATCTTTAAATTTCAAAAAAAAGCCTGAAGCATGATAACTTCAGGCTTTTTTATTTCATCAGTTCAAGAACCTGCTGTTCTCCTACCAAATTTCCCAGATTTTGATACCCATTTAACGCAGATGAATAATACATGTCTGTTTCTTCTAATCGATTTTGATGCTTCGTTATGGTGCCTAAAATTTCCCATGCTAAGCACACACCATTGAAATCTCCTTGAGATTCGAATCGAGCAAGGGCATCTTTCGCATACTTTTCTGCTTGTGCAAAATCACCGATCAAATCATAGGAGACCGCCATATTTACATAGTTGGTAGCTCTTTGGCTTTCATCGCCAGCCTCATCAACATATTGCTCAGAATTTTTTAAATTAATGATTGCGTCTTCTGGCTTATTCAAATCGTTAAATAGAAAACCGAGATTTTGATACCCAAAAATCAAGCCTTGAGAATCATTTAACTGATGCCAAATCGCGCATGCGTCTTGAAAAAAAGTTTTGGCTTTTTCCCATTGCTGCATATGATGAAACAAAATTCCCAAATGATTATTCGTGTGTGCCCGGCCGTGCTGATGTTCGTGCCGATCAAAGATTTCAAGCGCAAAGCACAAGAGGGTTTCAATACGCCACCAATGTTTCCTGCGTACAAGGGCAAAGCCCAAGTTAGAAGCAGCCCGGGCCGCTTCAATCTCTTGACCATGTTTACGGGCCAGTCGAATGGTACGCCGATAGTTTGAAACGACTAAATCTGATTTCTGTTGACGCTGGAGGATCCGGCCATACAGCCCCATCAGCTCGATCTCACCTACGACATCCCCCTGTGTATGGGCAAACTCGATCGCATCTGCCAAAAGAGCGTCCCATTTGTCCCAATTCCCTCGCCGTTCCATATAGCTGGCCAGTGAAAAAAGAAGCTCTTTAATCACCTGCCAACCTGATTGAGCCTGCAAGCCAAGTCGCAGCGCTTTCAAAATCCCATCTTGCTCAGCATCCAATTCAGCCGTGGTAGCTTCTCGGTTGCCTGCACTACTGTGCCAATGGTTAAGCGTTGTGGTCAGATTTCGGGTAAAGGTCTTTTCTTCGGCCGTTGATTCATCACGCTCTCCCGCTTCCCAATGCAAAATGTCGTTCATGACAAACGTTTCGGTTAACCGGTGCAGCTGATATCGGGGCGCATTTAGCTCCCCTCGGACTTCGACCAGCGACAAACTGCGCAGCTGGGCCAGCGAACGGCCGATCGCCAAATCATCAAGCTGGCTCACCCGGGCGATCTGGTCAAAGCTTCCGTTTGGGGCTAAAGGCAAACTCACAAGCAGCGTCCGGCTGTCACCGTCTAGCATCTGCCACGCTTGCCAATAAATGTAGGCCAGCAGATCATCAAGCTTTCCTTGGGGCGATCGGCTTAAATTAGCCAAAATACGATCTAACGGCAGGAAGTGAGCCTGTCCTAAAACAAGCTTTAAAGCCAGCGGGTTTCCACCTACAGTTTTATATATCCTTTCAAGGATCGACTCGTCCACGTGCATTAATGGGCCGATTTGCTGCGTTGTTGCCTCATGCCGCAATAGAGCATACGCATCTGCGGCCGAAAGCTCCTGCAAACTCAAGCAAGACACATCCCCTTCATTTTTCAAGCTCATTCTACTCGTTAAAATGAACTTACTGGGCTGGGTCAAGGTCCGTAACAAGGGTAAGAGTGAAAGATAATCGACGACCGTCTCCAAATTGTCGATGACGATTAAGGTGGGGGTTTCTTTAAGGTGGCGCATCAAGAATAGCCGTTTCGCATTGAAATCACCGACAGGGAAGGGGCCGGTTGTGAGCTGAAGAATCAGCTGATCGATGAGGCTTTCACGATTCAGGGCCGGATTCCCATCCGGTTGAATTCCCCGGCCGGTAACATATCGTTCTTGCTTAGCGCTCACCCAGCCGATGTCAGCGAAACGATTAGAATCGATAAATTGACGTACAACAGAATCTGCCAGCGTGGTCTTCCCCAAACCGCCTAACCCTTCAAATGAAATCAACCACGGCCGTTGATCGTCAACAGCCCACTCAACAGCTTGTTGCTGAAACCGATCGATGCCAAACAGTTTTTGGTCCGGCAACGCCTCTAAACGACTGAGCGCTTGATATTTATCAGGAGTTGGTTTGGCTCCTGGAAGATATTGATCAGGTGAAAACAACTCCGCAATGAAGGTTCCACGCACAAAATTCAGGAATGTTTCAGCTTCGGTTTCGGGAATTTGCAGATGGGTGGCAAGAAGCTCCGCGATTTGGACGGAAGGCCGTCGAATATCCCCCTCTATTTTTTTTATTGTGTCCGAAGAACAGACAACCAGGCCTGCGAGAGCTTTACGCGTTAAGCCTAACGCTTCTCGTCGCTTTCTTATCCATTCTCCTGACGAAAAAATCCCCATCATAGGAAGCCACTGACCTTTTAAAACTGACGATCATATCTTTTGCCAAGAAGTTATATCGTCAGTAAGAGAGAAACGGGTGGGGCGCGGCGGAAGTCTCAGGGTTATGGTTATTCCCGTTTTATAAGTTCTGCAGGTACTTCTTAAAAATTAATTCTGCCCCCTTTTCTAAGTCTCTCCGATTTTAACACACAATTCGTCGGAATCCGATGGACTCAGCGCACCCAGATAAATAAAAACGGCCGTCAACCTTAATCGATGACGGCCGTTTTGTTTTTAACACAAAAGTACTGAATCCTGATTTATGGAATCTGAGTTATCCGATCTTGTGGCCCGGGGGCAACAGGGGAAATTGCGCCAAAATAGGTGATCAATGCATCTAAATCGACCTCACCGCCCAAGCGGTTTGTCCCTTCTGTCAGCACAGAAAAATTATCACCACCATCTGCCAAGAAGCTGTTGACCGTTACTCGGTAGCTGTCACCTAGATTAATCGGAACGCCGTTAATGGTGATCGAAGCGGGGTCAACCCGATTCCCATCGGCCGCTGAGTCACTCCATTCATAGTTGAATCCTTCTGAAACTTGCAAAATACGCGGGTTGGTTTGACCCACCCATTGCTGTTCAAGCAGTGTATCGATTTGAGCCCCGGTCAAACTCATCGTGACCAAGCTGTTGCCAAACGGTTGTGTGGTAAATGCTTCCCCATAGGTCACTTCACCATCCGCTTCTGGCCCGCTAGAGGCAAAGGTTAAGTCTGCTCGTATACCCCCAGGGTTCATAAAGGCGACAACGGCGTCACCAAATCCGGCCGGAGCCGTTGCTGCCAGTTGCGCATCGGCAATCACATCACCCAAAGCTGATTCTCCGGCCACGGTGCTCGCTTCAGTGATATCGGTTGTAATTGTGCCGATAACTGTATTCGCCAATGGTGCTGAAAGAGCATCATACTTGTCGATCAAAGCGGTTAGCACCGGATCAGGTGTGACGCCTCCCTGAAGATTAGGGACATTGTTGATCGCCACGACAGTCATATCTTTGGTGACCCGATTCAAAGTCACATCGATGTCGGTAAATAAGCGGCCGCGATTATCAGCCATCGTTACCCATTTCCCATCAATCTCACAGATAAATTCATCATTGGTATGTCCTGCAATGACCAAGTCAACCGCATCATCTAGCTGTTCTGCGATTTCTGCAATAGGCCCGGTCAAACCGCTACCACAATCATTTTGTCCACCATCTGATCGGCCCCCTTCATGGAGCAAAACAACGATCGATTCGATATTCTTTTGCTGCAATTCAGGAATTAAAGCATTCACCGTTTCAACTTCATCTTTAAACGTTAGTCCTGCTACCCCACTGGGTGTCACAATTGAAGGGGTCCCCTCCAGCGTCATACCGATAAATGCAACTTTGACACCTTGAAAATTCCGAACCGTGTAGGGTGCAAAAAACGTTTTGCCGGTCGCATCATCGATTACATTAGCAGCCAGAAACTCAAATTCTGCCCCTGAAAACGGATCACCATCGAGGTCCCCATCAACCGGATGGCTTCCGCCATTTGCCATACGCAACAGCTCCTCTGGCCCTTCATCAAATTCATGATTGCCTACCGCATTGATATCGAGGCCGATTAGGTTCATCGCTTCGATTGTCGGCTCATCATGGAACAAAGCAGAGATTAGCGGGGAGGCACCGATCAGGTCACCGGCCGATACAAATATTGAATTCCTCACCCCCGTTTCTGCGGCTCGAATGTTGGCTGCTAAAAAGTCAGCCCGACCGGTACCGCCAAAACTACCAGAGCTAGTGGCGATATTGCCATGAAAATCATTGATGGCAAGGATCTGTAATTGAACTTCTTTTGAATTGTTTTTGCCTTTACCCGGTTTAGAGTTATACGCGAATGTAGTAGACGCCAACAGCGTCGCAAGCACTAAGGCGATCACGATTGAGATCATTTTTGTTTTCACTATTAAATCTTCCTTTCCAAACCATGAACCGCTCTCAGTTCACAGGGCTTGGTAAATAACTCGATTCTGGTGAAAAGGCTGCCTAAAGTTTGTTAGATGTTGAGTAGGTTTGTAGTCATTATAATTTGGGGTGATGAACTTGCTCAAAACCAAAAACTGCCAGAATTGAGTAAACTGTGGAACACAACCTAAAGTAGGTAGATTCTCTAAGAATTTAACCTACGTAATTTTATTGTCAAGGTTAACCAACTTATGAACGAGATGGATTTCCGCAGGAATTTTATAAAGTAAGCTCGATAAACAATATCTTTCAACCGAAACAGTACCCTCGTCCGGATATCAGCCTTAGCCAATATCCGAACGAGGCTGACGGTTACTTTATGGGCAAGCTGGAATCGAGATCGGGGCAGGATACAGACGGTCGGACGAAGTATGGGCACAGCCAAAATTCGGGTCTGCTACAGCAATTGGATCTAAGACATCATCACCGGCCGGCTTGACGCCATTTTCAACCCAATTGGTCAAATCACTAAAACCAGCAACCAATTCTTCACCAGTAAATGTGCAATGGCCAAAATCCCGGACAGCCCGTTGAACTAGAAGGTCGGAACTGTTATTCGCGGCTACCCGCTGAGCATAAACTTGCTGCATTGAAAAAGGCACAAACAAATCACCAAGGGTGTGATAACTCAGAACCGGGATATGAATATTTCCATTAACCGGCGGCACGTTGGCCAACCCGTTCTTATGTCTTCCCTGAGCATCTTTTTCAACCCGCAAAACTGAATCATTCAGCGCGATTTCGGCCGCAGAAAGGGCGGGGTCCGTGTCAAACTGATAAACTCGATCGACGTTATCTACCGCCACACCAGGGGAGCGTGGCAATGTGCCATCCCCGGTTCCAAAGCCAAATAAGAAGTCTCCTGCAACACCGTTCCAGAACAAGAATCCTTGGTCAAACACCGGCCGGTCTCCGCCAGAACGCATCATCGTCATCCCTTTTAGCTGTTCCCCTTGACTGTTTAAAGTGAAAGGGAAAGTACCGGGGAAGATCTCCAAATTTGATTTAATCGCAGGGACCGCATTGACTAAATAATCATCTGGTACAGGAAAATCTAGATTTTGCCCGCTCAAAGCTTGGGCAACCACATTAAAGTCTAAGAAATAATCAAAGAGATCGTAATCTCCCATAACGCCACATATTGGCATCGCACCATCATATGTTTTTGGCCATTGTTCGATAGCAACGCCCGTGATGTGACCACCCATCGAAGCACCGGTCAAATAAACTCGGCTAGGTTTACTAACAATGCCGTTGAATTGCTTCGTGAGGGCGTGCGTGTCTTTGGCCCCTTGTGCAATGTCATAATCATTTTTACTGTAGCTAGAGGCAGCCCATGCATACCCGTTGGCCAACAACCAAGGACGAATCGGATGGTTATCAACAGTTAGTTCTAAGCCATCACCTCGAAAGCCATGGGCCCAAACAACAAGTTCACCATTCCAATTGGTGGGGACTTCAATCCGATAACCAGCGCCATTCTTGACTCCCCAATATTGCTCAGCGTCTAAACCAGGGATCGATTCAAACGGCAATTTAGATTCATCTACAAAATATTTAGGAGGGGGCTCTGCGGCAGCTGGGGAAGACCAAAGTGCTGTCGCTAAAAGGGTTAGTATCAGGAATAAAGTGAGTCGAGTGCGCATGTTGAACCTCCTTTCTTATCTGCTTTCAGTAAGAATAAAACGCATCAGTTTTTGTAAAAGTATGATGAACTTACCAAACAAAAGCTTAATCTCAAAACTTAACGACTCCTTGTCTGGGGAAGGTCGAGTCTACATTTCTTGGCTTTTGAGCTCTTTTCGATTAAATCTACGGAGCGAGATAACATTGAGAAATGAAACAATCGTCACTCGAGACTACAGTCAAAAATCTTTCTTAATAGGCAAAGCTATGAAACACCCCCCCCAAAATCCCCAAGCGGTCGCAGAACTCATAAAATTTACCCCTGACATCTTAACCAGTATGGTCGCTGGTCTGGATGATCAGCTGCTAAGTTGGCGCCCAGCACAAGGCGAATGGTGCATCAAAGAAGTAGTAGGCCATCTTTTAGAAATGGACACAAAAGCGTTTGGAGATCGCATCAAGCTGATCTTAGCTAAAGACACGCCAGCAATACCGGGCTTCAATGTAGACAAAATCGCGGCCGACCGACATGACGATCAACGGCCGATTAATGAGCTACTCGAATCTTTTCGCGTTGAGCGAGAAGCTGCGGTGGCATATTTAGCTCAGCTACCGGCCGAAGGGCTATCTCGTACAGGCACCTTTCCGACAGACCGATATTTTCGGGCATCCGACTTTTTATACGAATGGCCCTATCATGACCAAGAGCATATCAAGCAAATCAGCGACATCATCCAAGCATCCGTTTGGCCTAACCTAAGTGAAACGATGCAAAAAGCATTGCGTCCTTAGCTTTATATAATCTTGTCGTCTTTGCCCGCCAACTGGCGCAGGTATTCGGTTTGCCCAGCATGATACCCCTCATGCCAAGCCATAAATAAAATCCGGCTGCTTAGAGATCGGTCTCGCTCATCCTTTTCAGCAAGTTGGGCATCTGATATTTCATCAAATGCATCACTCAACCGCTGTTGAGTAAGTTCGAAATCTTCCATCAACCGCTCTAACGGTAAAATATCTGGATCGTCGGCCGAGGTAATCGGTTCTGAATCAAACTGATATCGATTCGTCTGTTCTTCTGAATAGCTTCTTTCAACTCCCATCCAACTCAGCACATCTTCCCGAGAAACAATAATATGCCCCAAGACCCAATTTAAGCAGTTGCCTCGAAAGGGCAGCTGCAACAGACTGTCTTCATGGGTAAGTCCTTCCACTTGTTTATTTAAAATAAAGTGATTGGTCTTAAACAGGTTAAAAATCATCTCTTTGTCCATTTATCCTCCACTGTCTGGCTTCTGAATTAAAAGTAATTATCAGAACAAATGTACCAAAGCCGGGCAATTTCATCAACCCATTGGCAAGCGATCAGCAGAATAATAGCTACAAAATTCCAAAGATCAGTTAAAATCAACCAATTAACACCCTAAGTTTCGTTTTTAGGGTTTCTGAATTAGGTAACCATTTTAGACATCACGCATCCACCGACCTAGGAGAGAAGGGGCATGAAAAACTATTCAAACAATCATCGGTTCCTGCTATTCGTATTTCTTGTATTAGGCCTTGCAGCGTGTACGCCCCAAACGACTGAACCAGACGCTCTGACGATTCCAACCGTTGCGGTTGCTCCAACACAAGAACCGACAAATACACCGATCGTTTTACCTACGGCCGTTGCTGTTTGGGCAACGCAAACGGCTGTACCTACTGAGACAAAAACAGCACGGCCAACCGATACGCCCGCCACAGCGACGATAGCCCCATCCCCAACCGCCCAACCAGAGCCAAGCAACGACAATCAGCAAGACAGACCCAGCAGCTACACGGTTGTAGGGGTTGATAGTGACGATGTACTCAACATTCGTAGTGGACCCGGCGTAGACAACGAAATTGTAGGTGAATTACCCCACAACGGAACCGGCATCGAATTGCTTGGGGAAGATGTGCTCATTAATAACGCCCCATGGCGCGAAATACAATATGAAGCGATTACCGGTTGGGTAAACCGTACATTTTTGGCGCTTCAATATGGTGAATTAAATGACTCAGCACCGGCCGCATCCGCCATCGTTGCTGCTTTAAAAAATCAAGATTATGAAACGCTGGCTACTTATGTGCACCCTGAAAATGGGGTCCGTGTTTCACCAAACACCTACGTCACCGATGATCACCTCGTATTTAATGCGGCACAGGTCGCGAATTGGGGGAACGATACGACCATCTATGAGTGGGGGATCCAGGATGGTGAAGGTGGGCCGATCAGATTGACGTTTGCTGAATATAACCAGCGATATCTCTACAATGTGGATTATGTGCGGCCGCACAGCATTGGGTTCAACACCTTCATCGGTTCAGGCAACCGGATTAACAATATTCCTGAATTTTATCCAGATGCCCCGTTTGTCGAATATCACTTCCCAGGCTTTGA
>JAHDEB010000173.1 GCA_020629055.1 Chloroflexota bacterium | reverse complement strand
TCAGCCAGCGTCACGCCACACACCCGGCCGTCTTTCTGTCGAATTTCAGCCACGGCCGCATTAAATTTAAACTCGCCACCATGCACCTTGGCCGCTTCCATGATGTTGTGCGTTGCCAAACTAGGGTCCGACACGTAGCCACCATCTTTAATAAACAAAAGTCGGTCCAAATATTTACCCGACTCTTTAAAGAAATCAGGGTCATCATGGCGTCGAATGGGCCAATTTGATTTAGGGGACATAAAGCTCAGGTTTTCATCAATCGCTTCTCTGTCCCAAATCTCAAACTCAACCCCTAATTCCTTAAAAATGCGTACCATGCGGGGAAAGTTAGGCGCGTCTGACATGGTTAAAACACCACCGTTATTGATGAATTTCGCATTGCCGCGTTCATCCTCAATGCCAAGATAGTTGTCCCAATCTTTCCAATAAGAAAAGCACTCTTGGGCCATGCGAATGCCATCGTAGGTTGAGTAACTAAGGCGCACCAGCGCACAGGAGTTGCTCGTTGAGCCAAGACCGGCATCACCAAGTTTGTCGATATTTAGGGTTTTGTAGCCCGCTTTTGACATTTCGAATGCGATAGCACATCCGATAATGCCGGAGCCGATAATGATTACGTCGGGGTTTGTGTTCATGGGAAATATCCAATTATTTACAAGGGTAAAATATGCCCCTTATTTTACTCTGAATAAAAAAAACACCACACCTAAGGGGAAATTTCCCCTTAGGTGTGGTGTTGAAAAATTAAATGGACGGTTCTAAACGCCGTTAAGCGAATAACAACCCAGAAATCGTCGTGTCGAAAAAGTTTAGCGCCCAGCTAACTGTCGCAATTAGAAATAAAACCGCCCCTTCGTAGCGGGTGATCTTCCAATCAGACCGCATCATCCACACAACGATAATCATCAAAATTAGCAGAATCCATGCGCTTTCTTGTGCGTTGGGATTAATGATCATTGACCGGCCGGGTGAGATGATAGATGCCAGCCCCAGTACACCCAATTGGTTAAACAAATTGCTCCCGATTAAGTTACCGGCCGAAACATCGGTATCGCCACGCATTAGGGCTACGGCCGAAGTCGCAATCTCCGGCGCTGACGTTCCAAAGGCGACCACCGTCACGCCGATGACGTAACTGCTGACCCCAAAAAACTCGGCGATCGTTGAAGCAGAAATCACAAAATAGCGGCTTGATAAAATGATGACAGCGATGCCGGTTAAAAGCAAAAGAACATCGGTCCATTGGAACTCTGCATCGTCTAACTCTTCTTCGCTTTCTTCTTGCTGATAGATCAAATAGCCGATATAGCTAACCAAGATGGCCAAGAATATAGCTCCTTCCCACCAAACCATGATTCCATCTATAAAGAACAGAACGAGCAAGACCGTTGTCCCAATAAGCATCCCCCCATCCCGATAAACCAGCTTTTTGGTTGTGGGGATGATGATGAAGAATGCCAACCCGCCTAGAATAAAACCGATGTTGAAAATGTTGGAGCCAACGATGTTGCCGATTGAAATGGCGATTTCATCACGGGCGGCCGAACTAATCGATACGGCAAATTCAGGAGCAGAGGTGCCGATGGCAACGATGGTTAAACCGATAAAGAGAGGAGAGACCCCCAATTTGCGTGCGATACGCACGGCGGCCGCGACCAGCCAGTCCGCTCCAAAATAGAGCCCCAAAATACATGCGACAACAATAATGACGCTAATCCACGGAAAAACCATAAAAATCCTTTAAACAAATCGAAATGATGGAGGTATTGTAATCAGAAAGAAAGTGTTTGGAGCCGGTCAGTACAAACTCCAAACACATTTTTCATGGTATCGGCACGGTCAAGCTTATGCGGCCGCGATTTCCTCGCGACGTTTCCGGCCGATAATAAACGGCAGGCAAAGCGAAACGATGGCTGCGATCCAAAGACCGATTGAAATCGGATCGCTCCACAAAAACATCCAGTCACCCTGACTAATCGAGAGAGAGCGGCGCAAATTCCGTTCCATCAATGGTCCCAGAATAAGACCCAAAATCACCGGTGGCAATGGGAGTTTTAGCATCACCAATAAGAATCCCATGATCCCCAACACCCCCATGCTCAAGATATCAAACGGGCTGTTGTTAACCGCGTAAATCGCCACAAAGCTAATGGCGACGATGGCCGGGTACAAGAACCAATCTGGCGTTTTGAGCAGCTTTGCCCATACACCCACAAGAGGCAGGTTCAGTACCAAAAGTAGCGCATTCCCGACATACATCGAGGCGATCAGCCCCCAGAAAATGTCTGGATTTTGAGACATAAACAGTGGCCCGGGCTGCAAGCCTAGCCCCAACAAAGCCCCTAGCATCACGGCCGTGGTGCCCGACCCCGGAATACCTAAGGTTAACAAAGGGATGAGTGCCCCAGACACGGCCGCATTGTTTGCTGCTTCTGGGGCTGACAATCCGCGAATGTCGCCGCCATTCTCAGCAAAGGTTTCCCCTTTGGGTTGAAGCAGCTGCCGTTCAGTTGTATATGCGATAAACGAAGCGATTGAGGCCCCAGCGCCAGGCAGAACCCCGATTAAGAAGCCGATGACAGAGCCGCGTAACATCGACATAAATGCGCTTGAAAACTCTTTCATCGTCAAATAGACGGAGCCGATTTCTTCAATTAAAATCGCTTCTCCATCCCCTTTTTCATAGATCAGCTTGAGCACTTCGTTAATCGCAAAGAAACCGATGACGACGACCACAAACTCCACGCCATCAGCCAGCTTGAGCTGGCCAAAGGTGAATCGTTCAATCCCGCTCATCACATCTAGCCCGATAACCGAGACCATGAGGCCGATAACGGTTGCCATCAACCCTTTCCACAGGTTTTTGCCGGTCAGACTCGCAATCATCGAAAAGGCGAAAACGATCAGAGCAAAATACTGAGGAGGGCCAAAACGGATCGCCCAGCGAGACAGGAGCGGTGCAAAGAACATCATCGCAATCACTGAGATCGTTCCGCCAAAAAAGGAGGCGATGGCGGACGTACCTAAGGCTTTGCCCGCCCTCCCCATTCGCGATAGCTTGTTCCCTTCTAATGCGGTCAAAACGGCGGCCGATGTGCCCGGAACATTGAGCAAGGAGGCGCTAATCGCATTCCCGTATTCGGCCCCATAATAAATGCCTGCAAATAAAATAAGCATGGCGGCCGGTGGCAAATTTAACGCAAATGCGATGGGGATTAAAACGACAATTCCATTAATAGGTCCGATACCGGGGAACATGCCGATGAGGGTGCCCAACAGACAGGCAACCAAGGCGATCATGAGATTAAATGGCTGAAGCGCAACGCCAAAACCATCGAGTAATAAACCAAAGACTTCCATAAGTCTTATCCTCCCAATAAGGGCTCTAACAAGGTGCCGGTTGGCAACCCGAGTTTGAGCACACTGCTAAAGAGCCAAAACAAAAAGGCTGAAAATAAGATAGAGGTGATGAGGCTTTTGACTTTTGGTGCATCAAAAAGCAACCCCAAGGCGTACATCTCAAATGACGTTGCCACGACAAATCCCAAAGGTTTAATGATTTGAGAATAAATGACGAAGCTCAAGATAACGGCCGCCATTTTGACCCACACCATCGTATTGGTTGGCCAATTGGGGTTTTCATCTGGCTGTAAAAATATGACAACGCTCAACCCCATCATCATGATACCGAGCATGACCGGAAAAGCGGCTGGCCCTAAGCTATCAGCCACAATGGGGGATTCGAATTGGCTACCGTACCAGACGTACCAGCCACCAAACAGGAAGAGGACAATTCCTGCGACTCGATCGGTTAAGTAATTTGAATTCATATGTTAGGAATATCAGAACCCTTATTCAGCAACAGCTTGACATGTTCCGTCCCACCAGCGACACGCAGACTGGTGCTGAAGAGAGGCTCTGATATTTAATTCGAGTGATTAGAGGAAAGGCAGTGGCTCAACAAAGAGCCACTGCAGAAAGGAGAAGGTGCTAGCCGTCGATCAATCCCAGATCGATGCTAAGCTGACGAAAGTTATCAATCTGATCTTCAATCATCGTTTGGAAAGCGTCACCACCCATAAAGAAAGGTTCGAGGCCACCTTGAACAGCGACTTCTTGCCACTCTGAAGTTGCTGCCATCTGTTCAAGCGCGCCTACCCAATAGTTGTATGCGTCATCGGTCATTCCGGCCGGTGCATAGAAGCCACGGAAAACAACCCACTCTGCATCATAACCCAGCTCTTTGGCTGTGGGAGCGGTGTCTAAAGGTGCCGCTAACCGTTCTGGTGTTAGGGCTGCGATGACCCGCACTTCACCCGCTTCTACCTGAGCCAACACTTCAGAAGCGTCCCCAGGGAAGACGTCGATAAAACCGCCCAACAGTGAGGTTAATGCCTCACCACCACCGTCAAACGGGGTGTATGAAAGCGCCAATGGGTCAACGCCCAAGGCTTGGGCCAACACCAAAACTTTCATGTGGTCTTGACCACCAACGGCCGAACCACCACCAAAGATGACCGATTTGGGATCCGCTTGTAGACGAACTACCATGTCTTCCAGCGTTTCGATCTCAGAGTCGGCCGACACGGCAAGAACCGCAAAGTCCGCACCAACAGCGCCTAACCAACGCACATCGTCTGCACCAAAGTCACCATATTGCCCTTGGGCGATGCGCAAAGTTGTGGCAGGACTAGCGGCTGCAATCAGGTCGTTGTCATCGTTTCGTTCAGACACGATCGTGGCAAAGGCTACGCCGCCACCACCACCGGGCAAGTTCGTGACTTTAAAGCCAGCCTCGGTAATGGCGGTGTCGTTCAATACACCGGCGACTGAGCGGCAGGTGAAGTCCCATCCACCACCAGGATTGGCGGGGGCGATACATTCTGGCGAAGCGGGAACGTAGTTTGAAGCGATAGCGGCCGGTGCAGCAGCTTCCCCTTCAATTAAGCCCAAGTCTACGCTTAGCTGAATAAAGTTAGACACCTGATTGTTGATAAAGGCTTCAAATTCGTCTCCACCAATGAAGAACGGCTCTAGGCCACCTTGAACAGCGACTTCTTCCCATTCTGGCGATGCGGCCATATGTTCAAGTGTGCCAGCCCAATAATCAAACGCTTCATCGCTCATGTTCCCTGGGCCGTAGAAGCCACGGAACACAATCCATTCAGCATCATAACCAAGCTCTTTGGCCGTTGGTGCATCGTCTAGAGGGGGTGCCAAACGTTCTGGGGTCAAGGATGCTATTACACGCACTTCACCCGCTTCGACTTGAGCCAATACTTCTGATGCGTCCCCAGGGAATACATCGATAAAGCCACCCAGTAACGAAGTTAATGCCTCGCCACCACCGTCGAACGGAGTGTATGAGAGGGCCAAGGGATCAACGCCCAAAGCTTGAGCCAACACCAATACTTTCATATGGTCTTGGCCACCGACGGCTGATCCACCCCCAAAGGTGACAGATTTTGGATCCGCTTGTAAACGGGCCGCGAGATCTTCAAGCGATTGAATTTCAGAATCGGCCGAAACAGAGAGGACGGCAAAGTCAGCACCGACCGCACCAAGCCAACGGACATCGTCCGCCCCGAAATCTCCATATTGCCCTTGAGCAATCCGCAAGGTTGTGGCTGGGCTAGCCGCCACAAACAAGTTGTCATCATCGTTCCGTTCTGAAACAACGGTGGCAAAAGCAACACCACCGCCGCCACCCGGCAAGTTGGTGACCTTGAACCCGTCTGCCACAAGGCCAGTATCGTTTAGAACCGCGGCAACTGAGCGGCAGGTGAAGTCCCATCCGCCACCAGGATTGGCTGGTGCGATACATTCTGGAGATGAAGGGACAAAGCTTGAGGTGATGGGTGCAGGGGCCGCGGCCGACCCTTCGATGATGCCCAGATCAATGCTCAGCTGAGTAAAGTTTGAAACCTGCTCATTGATGAAGCTTTCAAATTCGTCTCCACCAATAAAAAACGGCTCAAGACCGCCTTGGACAGCAACCTCTTCCCATTCTGGGGAAGCGGCCATTTCACCCAATTTGGCAGACCAATAGTTAAAAGCGCTGTCCGACATGTTACCGGGGCCATAAAACCCGCGGAAAACGATCCATTCAGCATCATAACCGAGCTCTTTGGCCGTTGGGGCTGTATCGAGTGGTGCGGCCAAACGTTCTGGGGTCAGCGCCGCAATGACACGGACTTCACCCGCTTCTACCTGAGCGAGAACTTCAGAAGCATCTCCTGGGAAGACATCTACAAATCCACCTAAAAGGGAGGTTAAGGCTTCACCACCGCCGTCAAACGGGGTATAGGAAAGGGCCAAAGGATCTACGCCTAGCGCTTGAGCCAAGACCAAGACTTTCATGTGATCTTGACCACCAACGGCCGAGCCGCCACCAAAGGCAACTGATTTTGGATCAGCTTGTAAGCGAGCGGCTAAATCTTCTAGGGATTCAATATCAGAATCGGCCGCAACAGATAGAACGGCAAAGTCTGCACCCACAGCCCCTAGCCAGCGGACATCATCAGCCCCAAAATCTCCATATTGCCCTTGAGCAATACGCAATGTTGTGGCGGGACTGGCCGCAATAATAAGATTGTCATCGTCGTTACGCTCTGAAACAACCGTGGCATAGGCAACGCCACCACCGCCACCGGGCAGGTTGGTGACTTTAAAGCCATCAGTTACTAAACCTGTGTCATTAAGAACGGCCGCAACCGATCGGCAGGTAAAGTCCCATCCACCACCAGGGTTAGCTGGCGCGATACATTCTGGGGATGAAGCCATAAACGCTTCCATCTCTTCCATCGTTTCTTCGACAGCGTCTCCAGCATCTTCAGCGGTTTCGCTAACTACATCAGCAACTTCTTCTACAGTAGGTGTGCCGCCACAAGCGGCCGCAAGGGCGATTAATAGACCTACTATTAATCCGAATAATATCTTTTTTCGAATCATATTTTTTCTCTCCTTTTTAATTAGAAAATAGGGATTGTCGGGAAAGCTGTTTCTCTAATTAAAAGGTCACCTATCTTTTAGAAAAAACCATCGATCCCGGTGCACAATCATGCAACTTGCACAAGAGACTAATGATTTTTTTGGAGCCAAGGGGGATATTTCCGGGTGGTTTTACCCCCACCCGTTTGGGTGGATAACGGCTCCCAAGTTAATCTAGGCGATGTTTTAAGCAAAATTGCAGGCTCAATGACAAAATTTACTTGACCAACCCCAAGCGCATCGCTTTGACGGCCGCCTGCGTCCGGTCGGTGACATCTAACTTTTGAAAGATCGTTTTGGTATACCCCTTAACCGTGTTGGTGCTGATGCCCAGCGTGTGGCCAATCGCCTGATACGTCATCCCTTCAACCACCAACTGCAACACATCTCGTTCGCGCGGGGTCAAATCGCCCAACGTGGCAGGGTCCCCGTCAGCTGTTTCTAGGGTTTCATACTCACCCGGCCGTTCAACCCCATCATTAATATCGCGCAGCGCTTTGTTGAAAAAGCTCTGTTCGATGCGCGTTTGCCCAGCCGCCACGGAACGGATCGCCCCCAGCAACTCTTCACGAGAGATATTTTTAAGCAAAAATCCGGCCGCCCCCGCCGCCACAGCTCGCAATAGATATCCCGTACTTTGGTGAGATGTGAAAATAATCACCCGACTGTCGTATTTCCGCCCCACCATCTGCTCTAACGCTTCGATACCGTCCATATCCGGCATGCGGATGTCCATCAGCACGACGTCCGGTTGTAAACGGCCGACTTCCTCTACCGCCTGTTTCCCCGTGCGCGCTTCCCCAATCACTCGCACCCCAGGGGTTTTTAACATATTGCGCAACCCGTCGCGCACCATTTGGTGGTCATCAACGATGAGAACTGAAATGGCATCTGGGCTGGTGCTGGTCAATAGTTTTTCCGGCTCCCAGCGCATCGGGATCGAGGCCGCAACGGTGGTGCCATGGCCAACTTGGCTTTCGATAGAGATTGTTCCCCCTAAAAGCTCGGCCCGCTCCTGCATCCCCATTAGCCCCAATCCGTTTGAATCTGAACCGATTAGATCATGATTAACATCAAAGCCACGGCCGAAATCCTGAACCGCAAACTCCAACATATTGAAGTTGTTGCTTAATTTAAAAAAGAGTCGGTCTGTCTCTGCATATTTACGTGTGTTTGAAATCGCTTCTTGGATGATGCGGAACACGGCGGTCTCGATCGCAGAATTCACCAAAATCTTTTCTGATTGAATCTCAAACTCGACATCCCAATCTTCTGCACTGGCCACCCGACTGATGTAATGGCGCAGGCCGCCAACCAATCCAAAATCTTCAAGTTCTGTCGGCCGCAATTCCGAAACAACCCACTGTACTTCGTCAATCGCCTCGCGCAGGCGCGATTGTCCCAAGATTAGCTCCGTTTGGGCCTCGTTCGACACACTGCTAGGCAGGCTGGCCAGCGTGCTTAAGTGCATGTTGGCACTCATTAGAATCTGCATCAGCCCATCATGTAAGTCAAGACCGATCAAACGGCGTTCTTCTTCTTGGACGAGGGTTAATTTCTGCAACAACTCATTTAGATTCGATTCTTTCTCAGCCACAGTCTGGTACAAGCGAGCATTTTCAATTGCAACGGCCGCTTGGTCAGCCAACAGGCGCAATGCTCGTATTTCCCCCGTTCGCATATCGTCCCGATTGTCAAAGGCGATATTAAACACCCCCAACAAACGGTCCCCACGGATAATCGGCAGACCGGCCGTGGCTCGTATCCCAAAAGTTTCTGATCCCGCTAAATTATAGTGGGGGTGATCCATCGCATAATTGATGAGCTCTAAGCGACGAGACCGGACCACAGTGTTAATCAACCCATCTTTTCGTGGCACAACAGATCGCTCTTGAATCTCATTACCTCGCCAAGAGCTTGCCCCTAAACGTGGGTTGATTTGGGTGTCGTCACACAGATAAATATGTGCTTCAGAGCCATCAACCAACCCCCGGCCGCTCGAAACAATCGTATCCAACACGAGTTGGACATCGAGCAGACCGGTCAAATCGAGGCTAACGCTTTGCAAGGTTTCAAGCTCTGCAATGCGCCGTTGCAGGCGTCGTTCACGAATCGTTAGATCCTCCATCATGTGGTTGAACGTGGTTCCCAACTGCGTAAATTCGCCGGTGCCTGACACTTCGATCGATTCTGAAAGGTCTCCGGCCGCTACCCGTTCGGCCCCTGCAACCAAATTAGAAATTGAGCTAGAGATCTGACGGACGTTGGGCAAAGTCAGTGCGATCGCCCCAATCACACTAATTAAGCTAACCACGCCACTCATCACCAGCAGACGGAACAAGGAGTTGGTCAGCGTCGCTTCGGATTGGGCCAAGCGACCGGCCGCCCATGGCTGAATTTCATTGACGATAATATCCTGACCGACTTGATTGGCTTCAGCCACAAAGCTGTTAAACAACGTTTTCTGTGATTCCCGTCTAACCAATAGCCGGTTCCCGACCGCATCTACTTGATTGACAGACAGAGCTAGCGCATCAACTTGCTCACGCTCGGCAGGAAGCAAATCTAACGCCTCGATTTGTTTGTGATGGAATTTAAACGTAAAGATCCCAGTCTGAAAAACGGTAATCTCAGATTCATTCGGGGTGACTTGAAACGACGAAACCGCAAAAAAGGATTGGCTCAAATCAAGCGCCATCTGGTTGACTAAATCTTGATAATCTGGGTTGTCCGAATTGACCAAGCGGATTTGGGTTAGCAGTTGATTGCTTAGAGTTTCAAGGTTGTTTAGCTGTTCCAAATCAACGGACTGCTCACTGTGTAATGCGATGAGCTCTAGCCCTAAACGATTGGCTTCTGTTGTAAAAGCGACCAAGTCGGCCGCCCAAGCCAGCTCCTGCTCGGTTGTCGCCTGGTCACGGAACTGAAAGATAGACAATTCCAACTCACCCATCATCCGTTCAAATTCGCTGGCATAGATCGGTAACCCTTCGATCTGAAAACGGTACAAAGCCGCCTCAGCGTCGCGCAACTGGGCCTGCATTCGCAATGACTCAGCCTGTTGCCGAACCGACTGCTGCTGAATATCTTCAACGGCCGAGGTGACCTGGCGAAACTGAAAGCCCAAAACGGCAAGGTTGAAAATAAGCGGGATCGTTAGCAGAGAAACGATGAGGATGAGTTTGTTACGGATTGTCATAAGGCTCACAAGGGTAGTTTAATCCTTGAAAAAATCAACCCTCTTTTTAAAGCGTGTTTGCTTTCTGAGCAACCCATACACTCATCAAAAATTATCCGGCCGGCGGTTCTATCGATGTGTCTTTAGAGCCAAACATGCTCACCTTATCGTCAGGGTTTTCATCCCCTTTTGGAACCCGCTCAATCCCCACCATTTTATCAATCACCATGTTCATGTAGCGATGTACCGGCTCTTCAAAGTGGTAGCACATCCGGCCGCCCCGATACGCTTTTGATCGGATGCCCGAATGCATTTTCGCCACAATATCGATGTCCTGTTGATTGACCAGCGTCCAGAAATCGACCAGCTGCTGAACCTCTTTGTCTGCACCCTCGGCCGCCAACGATTCAGGATGGCACATCACATAGGTATCTTCAATTGTAAAATGTGGCCCCTGCGGTTTGGTAACCATGATAAAGCAATGATTGGGCATGACGCTTAGAGCGACACATGGGAATAGCCAGATAAACTTGGCGCTTTCGAGCTGGTCCGCTTCTAAACCGGAGAACGGGGGTAAACCGAGCCAGCCACCCTCATCACCGGCCGAAATCGGCCACGTCATCATCCCCGTGTACATCCCATCCCCCTGATACCGATAATGATCCTCCATCCGGCTGACCTTAATCAGTTCAGGATGCACCCACGGCAAATGGTAATACTCCATAAAGTTTTCACCGACCAATTTGTAGTTCGCATCAAACGTAAACTGCTGGGTGGCGGCGATTTCCCAATCCTCTAACTGATAAGGAGCAAATCGCTCAGGCAGGTCACCCAGCTGCTCGGTCAATGGTGGCGGATTTTCCCCCATGTGAATAAAGATCAGCATCCCCCAGCTATCGACGTGCAGATCAAACAGCGGATAATCTTCTTTGGTAAACTTGTCTACCCCACCCATATCAAACATCCCCTGCATGTCGGGTGGAATATCAGAGCCTTCAAACAGCGGGGTGCCTAAGCATTTGCCGTTTAAGTCATACGCCCAGCTGTGGTAGGGGCAACGGATGCGGGCTGACTTCACGGCCGTACATTCCTTATCCAACATTTGCACCCCACGATGGCGACACACGTTGTAAAACGCCCTTAGTTCACCTTCTTTATTTCGGGTGATGATGATCGACTCACCCCCCACTTCTACCACTTTTACATCGCCTGGCTTTTTAACCTCTGGCAACACGGCGCACGGCACCCAACTATTCTGGAAAATCTGCTTTTGCTCCAGCGCATGAAATTCTTCAGACGTGTATGCCTCTGGGATAATCGTCAGCGCATGTTCCACGGCCGCACGGGTGTGCTTATAGGTTTCTTCTTTCAAAAAGTCTTCGGGTTTGAAGGATTCAGGATACAGTTTGTTATAGGGGGTTTTGCTCATGGGAACTTCGCTCCAGTGGCCAGTGTGCTTCGCACCAGTAAACAGTCCGCTTCGCGGCAGAAGTTTGAATTTTTGCCACCGTTTACTGTTTACCGGGCCGAAGGCCACTGTCTACTGATGACCTAATAAGGTTGATATCTCACTAGTCGTTTCGACCAGTAATTTCCCAAGCGATTTGACTCGCTTGGCGTTGATACGAGAAGTGGGGCCACCGATGCTGATGGCGGCCAACACGTCTCCATGCTGATTAAAAATCGGGGCGGCTACGGCACAAATACCGATCTCAAGTTCGTCGACGGCCGCCGCATAGCCGTTTTTTCGCACACGCTCTAGTGCTTGTTCAAGTTTTTTGGGCTGGACGATTGTCTTCTTGGTGAACTTTGGCAGCGTAGTTAGATCGATTTGCTCCAAAACGTCGGCCGGTTGCCATGCCAAAAGCACTTTGCCCGTCGACGTCGTGTGTGCATCAAACCTCACACCGGTGTATTGGGTCATCCCCAACAAATGCTGGCCGGTGGCTTCATCAATCACCATCGACAGCGGCCGTTTTTTGCCATCAGCCCCACCTTCCGCCAACCACAAGACATCTAGCGTCGTGCTTTCAGTTGTTTCACGTGCCAGCTGACGCAGATAAGGTTGCGCCACCTCACGGAAACGGTTGGCCCGCATCGCTCGGCCACCGAGCCGAATGAGCTCGGCCCCAAGGGCATACTCACCCCCGGCCGTTTTGCTGATGACCCCTTCAGCTTCAAGGGCTGAGAGCAACCGAAACACGGTGGTTTGTTTTAAACCACTCTGCTCGACCAAATCATTGAGTGACCAATACCGATGTTGGTCATCAAAAAGTTGAATCAGCTGAAACGTTCTGGCGATTGATTGCGTGCCTGCGTACTTTTCTGACATTCCGTATTATGGAAATCGATTCCATTTTTGCAATTTTAGCGAAATCACCCTCAGATGCAAACGGCAAAAATGAGCCAATCCTAAGCCAAAGCTGAGAGGAAACTAGAAAAACGGACCAAAAACTAAATCTTGAATCCATCTGAATATTTTCTGCGTAATCTGTGGCATGACGTCATAAAAAGCAGGTGCAGGTCGCAAGTTGCATGTAAAAACGCTTGCACTGCAAATGTACTTACAACCTTCACCTTGAAACCAATATTTATTTACTTTGGAGATTTATCATGGCTCAGATTCAATTATTTCATTTATCCAATATGTTAAAACGCCGTTCTTTGCTGGCGGCGCTCTTTCTATTTTTAGCCGGAGGAATTGCGTTTGTAACCACGCAGCAGGCATTCGCGGCCGAAGTTGCGGCCTGTTCGATTCGCTCAAACGGAACATACAGAAATGTCGGTAACGGCGAGTTTGAAGAATGCGCTGACTTCATCATCGAAAACGGTGAACTAGTCAACGGTCAATTCAACGTCGGCCGTTGGAGCAGCTACACGATAGCCATCGATCAAAATCGCAACGCTTGGTATCGGGCCGACGGCCGTAGAAATTTCCGCAACTATGGCACGATTCCTGAACTCGTGGTCGAGCAAGCTCCGGCCGACCCCAATGATCCTGACCGCGACGGCTTTGTAGGGGCCGCAGATGCGTGTGCAACCGAAGCTGAAACAATCAATGGCGTTTTTGACAGCGACGGCTGCCCCGACACGATTGATGATTTGCTGACTTTCGCTGAGAATGATTTAAACCAATGGTGGGACGGCCTTTTTACCGAAAGCAACTTGACCTATCATCCACCTCGGCGGGTGGTCGCCTATCGAGAAGCCCCGAATCGCCGCTTAGAGAACAACGCGTTTTATACCTCGGGCGGCCACTATATCGGCTACGATTTAGATTTAATGGAACGCTCGTTGCACCGTCATGGCGATTTTGCCCCCGTTGCGATTTTGGCTCATGAATGGGGCCATTTGGTCCAAGCCAATCTTGGCATTCGGCAAGAATACACAATCTTACAAGAGCTACAGGCTGACTGTTTGGCCGGTGCCTATGGCACTTACCTAGAAGAACGGGGCAATTTAGAGGAAGGGGATCTTGAAGAAGGGCTCCATCAAATGTTTGCCATTGGTGACTCTGCCAATGTTCCATGGTTCCACGAAAGTGCACATGGCACAGGAGAACAACGGTACGACGCGTTCCAGCATGGGTTTGATCACGGTGTTGAAAGTTGTATTGAGACGTATTCAGGTTAGTCAGT
>JAHDEB010000172.1 GCA_020629055.1 Chloroflexota bacterium | reverse complement strand
ACTGGACCAAACTGCTGAATAAATACGGTATTTTGTTATTAGACTCGTGCTATGTTGAGCGCAGGTTTATGGAAATCGCTATTTAGAATGACATAGTTTTAAGTTACATCAATTCGAATTCAAAAATTTAAAATGGAAGATAAAAAGGAAGACGCGAAAAAAGCCGGAAAATTGGAGCATCCAGAATACATTGTGGGCATTGGTGCCTCTGCGGGTGGGCTTGAAGCCTTAGAACGGTTTTTTAAGGCGGTGCAGCCCCATGGGAATACGGCCTATATTGTGGTGCAACATCTGTCGCCCGATTTTAGAAGCATGATGGGGGAGATTCTAGCCAGACTAACAGAGTTGAAAATTAAAAACGCTAAAGATGGGATGTTGCTGGAAGCGGATACGATCTATCTAAATTCACCGCGTACTGATTTAACGATCCACGGCGGAAAATTTCAACTGGTACCGCATAATTTAGAGAATGCGATAAGCCGGCCGGTAGACGCGCTGTTTTCAAGTATTTCTAAATCAGCAGGCGCAAAGGGTATTGGCGTTATTTTGTCAGGGACCGGTACCGATGGGCGTATTGGCGCACAAGAGATCGCCAATCGACAAGGGTTGCTTATAACGCAAGACCTGAGTAGCGCCTTGTTTGGGTCGATGCCTGAAGCGGCTAACGAGGCGGTGCCAAATAGTTTGCAAATGACCCCTGAGGAAATGCCTGAGGTGATTCAAGATTATATTCGTGACCCAGAGGGAATTATCACGGCGCTTGATCATCTACCTGATTTAGACTTACTGACAGAAGAAACAGCTCTTTCCTTCTTTTTGTCTTTGTTGCAACGGAAATTTGAAACAGACTTTACCCGGTACAAGCCGCAAACGATTATTCGTCGCTTAGAGCGTCGGATGACCCTGGATAAAGTGGATTCTCTGCTAGAGTATGCCCGATTAGCCCAGCAGGACGACAAAGTATTAGACCAGATCTACCGAGAGCTATTAATCGACGTAACGCAGTTCTTTCGCGACCCTGAATCGTTCAGCTGGCTTGAAAAAAATGTGATTCCGCAAATGGTGCTCAATAAGGCACCCGGAGATACGTTAAGAATTTGGATCGCTGCGTGTTCATCTGGGCAAGAGGCCTACTCGATCACGATATTTTTTTTGGAAGAGATTGAAAGACAGAAAAAAGATATTGAGCTGCGGGTCTTTGCATCAGACATTCACCAGAGTTCTGTATCGTTCGCTTCGGCCGGTAAATATCCAACTGATCTTGTCGCAGGGGTTCCTTACCATTTGCGCCAAAAATATTTTGACTTTGATCATGAATTTGCCAAAGTGAAAAAGATGGTGCGCCAGAGAATTGTGTTTTCGACTCATGATCTATTGGCTGACCCCTATTTTCATAATCAAGATCTGATTACCTGCCGCAATATGCTGATCTATATTCGGTCAGATTCTCAGGCCTTGATTTTAAAGCAGTTTACGAGCGCACTGAACAAAGACGGGTACCTGTTTCTGGGGCCAAGCGAGCATCTTGTCACCGAAGTTTCTCAATATTATGAAACGCTCAGCCGTCATTGGCGTATTTTTCAAAAGTCCAGCAACCCGCAAGACATCAACATAAAATCAAGCCGGGGCTACAATATCAGGCTGCCCAGCCATTTGCAGGAAAAGCCCCATAAGCCGAGTACACACGTTTATAAAGGTTGGGAGCCGATGCTGTTGAAGGCACTCATTCCGGCCGGTTATGTGTGTACCCATTTAGGCGAACTTAAAGAGATTTACGGACGCGGTAAAGAGTATCTGAACTTTTCTGTAGGCAAGGTCAATTTAAATTTAACGGAGCTACTGCCGGAAAGCTTAGCGATCGCTCTGCGTAACGGGCTCATGCTGGCACACCGACAAGGCTCTGAGGCCAAGGTTTCTAATATCCAGTTGAAGATGCCAGACGAGATGCGCCTTATTCATTTGCGCATTGTGCCGTTTGAGCAGGATGACGGAAATGAAGAGGGAGAGGGGCAATTCTATTTGGTGATGTTGGAAGAGGCTGAAAGTCTAAACAGTGTTGTACCCATTGACTCAGCCGAAATTTCGCCAGACGAATTTGCAGAAGTGCATAGTTTGAAACTAGAGCTGGCGTTTACTCGAGAAAATCTGCAATCGTCGTTAGAAGAACTTGAAACAACCAATGAAGAGATTCAATCTTCGAATGAAGAGTTGACCGCTGCCAATGAAGAATTGCAAAGCACCAATGAAGAACTGAGTTCGGTGAATGAAGAGCTTTATACGGTAAATGCGGAATATCAAGAGCAGAATCGGGTATTAAACCAGCTGTTTAATGACAAGCACAACCTTGAGCGAGCAAGCGGTGTTTTGACTATATTTTTAGACAATCGGCTGCAAATCCGGGAAATGACACCTGCTTGTTATCCGACCTTTGAACTGATTGAAGGGGATCTTGGTCGTTCTGTTACCCAGTTTTCTGGCATGGTGGGTTTGACAGTTGAAGAGCTAAAGAAATTAACAGAATCAGCTTTGGAAGGGGGGCGATCACAGGTTGAAGTAACATCGCAGCGGGGGGTGCCGATGATGATGTCGGTTATTCCTTATCAAGGTGAGCGACTAGAGTACACGGGTGTGATCTTGCACTTTGTCGATTTGTCAGTCATTCGAGAGATGGAAGCGGAAAATCGACAGCTGCACAACATTAATGACACGTTGCCGATTTGGATCAGCTTTATAGATCAAAATTTGAAGTACGTTTATGCAAACCAATATTTTAAAGACATATTTTCTCCGAATCGAGATCTAGTAGGCCGAACGGTCCAAGATGTTTTAAGCGAGGAGCTGTTTAACAACAACAACCCTTATTATCAAAAAGCGTTGGTTGAAGGGAATCAGCTTGAATATATTTCGCGGCCGATTATCGATGGAGAAGAAAAATATGCGAAGTCGATATTGATCCCATATTTTGAAAAACAGGAGCAGAAAGGATTTTTTGTGCTGGGGATCGATGTGACAGAATCAGAAAAAGAGCGACGTGCAGCCGAGCATGAGCGGCAGATGACGCAAGCGCTTTACGCGTCTGTGGTTGATCATTTGCCCGATATGGTTAACCGGTTCCGGCCGGATGATTATGTGGTTACCTACGCAAATCCTGTATCTGAAAAAACATTGCCCACGGTACAAGTCGGGTCCTGCATGCTTGATTATTTCCCTGAAGAATCTGTGAATGAGGCTTCATTTACCAAAGAAGCTTTCCAAGAACATGTGGAAAAACTCCTCGCAAGCGGGAAGCCGCAGACCTACACAGACGAAATGATCGTTGCTGATGGCTCTCATCGCATTGTTGTTTGGACAGATGTGCCGATATTTAATTCTGTAGGGGAAATTGTTGAAATACAGGGGATTGGCCGTGACATTACTGATTTAAGGCAGGCGGTTGCAGAATCAGCACTGGATAAATCGCGTTACCAATCGATTGTTGAAAATTTGCCATTTCGGGTGTCGCGCTATTTGCCAGATGACTTCATGGTGACCTACATCAACGATATGGCTCGCCAAGATCGTGAGCGGGCGCAATTGGGTGAATCTGTTCTTGCCGCTTTAGACCCAGCATATGCGGAGATATTTAAACAAAACATCGCTGCTGTTGTACAAAGCAAACAAGCTCATACAGTAGAAGAGCGACGTCTACGGGAGAATGGAGAGCAGCAGGTGATTGTCTGGACCGATACCCCCATAGTGGATGCTGATGGTGAAGTGGTTGAAATTCAGGGGGTTGGGCAAGATGTTACAGAGTTGCGGCAAGCGATTGAAAAGGCATCGATGAGTCAGGCGCGTTACCGATCGATTGTTGAAAGCCTGCCTAATATGGTTTGCCGATTCCAAGCTGACACATTGATCATAACTTATGCAAATGAAGCAGCTAGTCTATCTGAACATGTTGCGGATGTTGGTCAGTCGATCCTCGAATCTTTTTCATCTTTGACAGAAGCAGAACGGTTTAAGCAACATATTGCGAAGGTGATAGAAAGCAAGGAAGCTCAAACGATAGAAGAGCGGGAGATGAGCAAGCAGGGGGTTGAACGGGTGCTTTTATGGACAGACACCCCGATTGTTGATGGTAGCGGGAACGTCATTGAAATCCAGAGCGTTGGGTATGATTTGACTGAAAGTTTGATGGCACATGATGAGCTTGAAGCGGTTCATCGTCAGCTGAATGCGATCAACAATAACCTGCCGGTATGGATCGCGATGTTTGATAAAGATTACAAGATTCGCTACATGAACCAGTACTACAATGAAGTTTTTGGTATAGACATCGAGTCTTGTATAGGCAAACCTGCGAAAACCGTACTTGGGAAAGAGATTTTTAAGAATGGAAAGCCGTATTATGACCGGGCGATAAATGGGGAGACTGTCAGTTATTTTAATTCTGTTCAACGAAACGGAGAGAGCCTGCATGCTTACACCACACTGGTTCCTTATAAAGATCAAGGTGAGGTAAGGGGGTTCTATGTTTTGGCGTTAGACGTAACTGAACAAGAACGAGTAAAAAGTAAGATGAACTATGTCGGGCTACCAGAGTCTGCTGAGAATCAAAATTATGAGTCAAAAAACAGTTGAAATAGAAAACACAACCCCTGAATATATTGTCGGAATCGGTGCTTCGGCCGGTGGGCTAGAAGCGCTCGAGCGCTTTTTTAGCCGAGTGCCGGCCGATACGGGTGCTGCCTATATCGTCATTCAGCATCTTTCACCTGATTTTAAGAGCATGATGTCAGAGATTCTGGCGCGAAAAACATCTCTGCCAATCTATTCTGTAGAAGATGGGATGGAAATTAAACCGGATCATATTTATTTAAACACCCCACGTCATGACCTGCGAATTGAGGACAATCGGATTCGACTTACCCCGGTAGAGCTTAGCGGCCCCATGCCTCCCCTGCCAATCAATGTATTTTTTGAATCGTTGGCGAAAGATAAGGGGTCAAGAGCGATATCAATCGTTTTGTCGGGTACCGGGACCGATGGAAGCTTAGGGTCGGCCGCCATTAACGCGGCCGGTGGGCTGGTTATGGCGCAAGATGTTGAATCTTCACTGTTCCCCAGCATGCCGCAAAATGCGGCGGCACAAGGGCCAGCGGACATTGTTTTGCAGCCAGATGAGATGCCTGGGGCCATCGTTGACTTTATAAAATCAGACATTCGGATATCAAAGGGTGATATCAGCCTGCTCGATTTCTCTCTAATGACAGGGGAGAATGCTTTTTCGTATTTGTTGTCGATGCTTCAGCGAGAATATGGGATCGATTACACCCTGTATAAACCACAGACACTGGTCCGTCGGGTTGAACGACGTATCGCCTTAAACCACTATCCAAACCTGACCAGCTACATCCATGTGTTGCAAGATGATAAAGACGAGATGGATGCGTTATACCGAGACGTCATGGTCGATGTCACCAGCTTTTTTAGGGATGCTGAAGCATTTGAATACCTAGAAGATAGTGTCATCCCAAATATTGTTCAACAAAAAGTTGATGGAAATTCATTGCGGATTTGGATTGCAGGCTGCGCTTCAGGGGAAGAGGCGTATTCGCTCGCAATCTTATTCCTTGAAGAGATTCAAAGACAGGAAAAGAAAATAGATTTGAAGGTGTTTGCGACCGATGCTCATCGCAACTCTGTGACAAGGGCTGGGGCAGGTGTTTATTCGGCCGAACGAATAGCAACCGTCCCCGAACGCTTGCGCAATGTCTATTTTGCTGAAGTGGGAAGTGACCAGTTTCAGATTCGCCCCGAGGTGCGTCGCAGCATTGTATTCGCCCCCCACAACCTGTTGTTAGACGCACATTTTACCAATTTAGACTTTATCAGCTGTCGCAACGTCTTAATTTATTTTCGGGCGGAAGCCCAGGTCAGGGTGATGACCGCTTTCCATTTGGGCTTAAAATTAAACGGCATCCTGTTCCTAGGCGCTAGCGAACATCTTGGCACTTTTGAACAGGATTATGAGCCGCTGAATCGTCATTGGCGCGTGTATCAAAAAATGAGAGTAGGCTCGAGGGTGGCCCGCCAGCCGTTGACCGCCCCACGGGTGCATTTGCCGGATAATCTGCAGCTCAAGAGCCGAGGCGTTGTTTCCCAAGCTTGGGAACGAGGATTGCTGCAAAGCCTTATCAATTCCGGATTTGTTGTTGATGATCATGGCCAGCTACAGCAAATTTATGGGGATGCAGAAGGGTATGTCAATTTTCGTTCTGGTCGGGTCGATCTTTCTCTGTCTAATATTGTGATCGATGATTTGTCTACCCCGATTCGAACCGGGCTGTTTCGGGCTCAGCAAGAAAAAAAACCGGTTAGTTTTGATGCTCTAAAAATTATGAACGGCGATCAAGCGGAGCTGATCAATTTGTCTTTGGCACCCTTTGAAGTAGACCCTGGTACCGACAGTAGTAAAATATATTATGCCATTCGTTTTCAGAAACTAGATTCAGCAAAAGTCTCAAAAGAAGATGACACGGCAGATCGGGTTGTGGAAGATTTAGATCGGATCAGCGGCCTAGAGCGAGAGCTAGCGTTTACGCGTGAGAGTTTACAAGCGACCATTGAAGAAGTTGAAACAACCAATGAAGAGCTGCAATCTTCGAATGAGGAGCTAATTGCAGCCAATGAAGAGCTACAAAGCACCAATGAAGAGTTAAGTTCGGTGAATGAAGAGCTGTTTACGGTAAACGCCGAGTACCAGGATCAGAATCAAGAGATTAAGCGATCGAACGAAGATATGGCAAATCTGTTGAACAGCAGCGGTATCATGGCGATATTCCTCGATCAAGATTTAAGGTTGCGCATTATTACACCGCCGACATTGACTGTGTTTGGTTTGCTTGAAAGTGATGTAGGGCGGCCGGTATCTCACTTTTCTTCGTTTGTAGAAATAGGGACCGGTCTGCTGATCGAGCTGAGTGAAAGTGCGTTGCAGGGCAAAGAAAATCAAGTCGCCATCTCTGTGCAAAACAATCAGAAATTGTTGATGAAGTCACTTCCATACTATACCGATGGTGGAGAAATAGACGGCGTGGTGCTCTATTTTATTAATCTTGAGGATGTCGGATTGGAAAATGAGAATCGGCCGGCCGATCATACCGTGCCACCGCCCCAAGCTTTTGATAGCGGTGGAGCTGACCCCGCTTCCCCACGCAACTAACTGGTACTTCGTCGAAGTTTTTTACTAAGGCAGCAGTTATCGAGTCGTGAAGTCAGGCTTTGACAAACAAAGCTGGTTGGTAGCAGTGGCGGTTGTTTTAACAAACTGGATGGTTTAAGCAGGACTTTTGATCATGGGTGAAAAATTAAACGAACAGATTCATATTGTAGGAATTGGTGCGTCGGCCGGTGGGTTAGAAGCGCTCGAACTATTCTTCTCCCAAGTAAGCCAGAACAATGGTATCGCTTATGTTGTGATTCAACATTTGTCGCCCGACTTTAAAAGCATGATGTCTGAAATATTGGCGCGCGTCACCCGCTTGCCGATTTTTCAGATTACCAATGGGATAACTTTAGAGCCGGACACGATTTATCTGAATGTTCCGCGCAATGATGTTGTTTTAGAGAATGGGAGACTTTACTTAGAGCCTTCCAAAAAAGCGTCAACCGGAATTCGGCCGATTAGCCGCTTCTTTTTATCCTTGGCGGATGATCTTGGCCCACGTGCGATAGGGGTCATCTTATCAGGTTCTGGGCAAGATGGGGCTGAAGGGATGTTGGGTATCGATCAAGCGGGCGGGCTAACTTTGATTCAAGATCTTGAATCTGCTCTTTTTAGCAGCATGCCGAAAGCGGCCGCAGGCCAAATTTCAGATCCTCTCATGATGTCTCCTAGCGAGATGCCCGGCCGGATTATGAGGCACGTATTTGACCCAGACAGCAAAGAAGAATCGCTGCCAGGGCCAGCATTGGAAGGGGATGAAAGTGCATTAACCTATTTGATCTCCCTTTTGCGTAGACGGTTTGAGATCGACTTTACCCGGTATAAGTCCTATACGCTCTTTAGGCGATTAGATGCCCGGATTAAGCTGGCCCGTGTCAAGGATTTAGCTGAATATATTCTAGTTCTACAAGATGATGTTGCGGAACAAAATGCGCTCTATCGCGATTTACTTATCGATGTTACTTCGTTCTTCCGTGATCCCGAGGCGTTTCATATTATCGAGCGGCAAGTCATACCAGATTTGGTTGCTGCGAAAGAGGATGGGGAGTCGATTCGGCTGTGGGTTGCCGCCTGTGCAACTGGAGAGGAAGCGTATTCGCTAGCGATATTAGTTCTGGAGGAAATCGAGAAACAGGGCCGATCGCTTGATTTAAAGGTTTTTGCGACGGATGCCCATCAAGATTCTATTGCAACCGCATCTGAAGGTGTTTATTCAGATGCACGCTTAGAGCTTGTGCGAGCGTCTTTTAAAGAAAAATATTTTAACCCGGTTCAAGACACCTTAGATTCATATCAAGTTATTTCACCGCTTCGGTCTAAAATCGTCTTTGCAACGCATAATCTGCTTGAAAATCCACATTTTAGCTATTTAGACATGGTTAGCTGCCGGAACTTTTTGATCTATATTTCTGATGATACTCAAGATGAATTGCTGTTTCGGTTCCACATGGGGTTAAAGCTTAACGGCTATCTATTCTTGGGGGCGAGTGAGCATTTGAGAGGCTCGGCCCAAGATTACGAGGTGCTGAGTCATCAGTGGCGAATCTTCAAAAAGATAGGGAATAAAACACGGCCTACGGTTCGAAATCGGGAAGATGTGGTGAGCCGCCTGCCTAAATATCTGCAACAGCAGGGAAAAATGGCCGGTAGTAAGAATTGGGAGACCCGACTGCTGCAGGAATTGTTTGAAACAGGCTATGTGGTGGACAGTCAAGGTAGCTTGAAAGAGGTTTATGGGGATGGGCGCAAGTATTTGCAATTTAAGACAGGGAAAGTCGCCCTAACCTTAACCAGTTTGTTGCCAGACAGTTTGGCGACCCCGATCCGTACCGGGCTACAGATGGCTCAGCAGAAAGAAGAGCGGGTTCGATTTGAAGCGATTGATCTTTATGGGGGTGCCAGCGAGAGTGAGTTTGCATCTGCCGACGAGCGATTTATGACCTTGGAAATTATCCCATTTCAGGGGGCAAGCATAGAACTGGGCAACTCGACTCGTTATTACTTGATTTCGTTGTCCCCTATTAAGATGGGGCAAGGCGAACAATCAGCCTCAGATGGATCTGTTAAAACAGATCCTGCGGCTGAGGTGACGACTGATATTTCAAAAATAAGTGGCCTAGAACGGGAATTGACGTTTACTCGTGAGAGCTTGCAGGCGACGATTGAAGAGATGCAATCGGCAAACGAAGAGCTGCAGTCGGCAAATGAAGAACTGCAAAGTACAAACGAGGAGCTTAGTTCAGTCAATGAAGAGCTGTTTACGGTGAACAGCGAGTTTCAAGAGCAGAACCAGATACACATGCGGCTAACGAATGATATGCGGAACATGTTGTCGGCCGGCCGCCTCGTGATGATTTTGTTGAACAAGCGGTTTGAGCTAAGAGAACTGACGCCACATGCAAAAAGTATTTTCGGCTTTCTCGACTCAGATATCGGCCGATCTGTTTTACATTTCAATTTATTTAAAAATATAGAGCAAGAATTGATTTCCGGTTGGTTTCTACGAGCCCTTGATGGTGAAGAGGTCTCTGAAACTATTATTACGACAAATGATCGTCAAATGACGATGCACGTCATGCCATTTCTTTCGACCGAGGATGAACTAGACGGATTGATACTGTATTTCGTGGATGCATAGTTTTTTTCAGTTTAGTGGGGGGCTTGTTCATTGGACAATTTCATGTAGGTGACCAAAAGGCGATAAATTATGAAACAAGAGAAACAAGCGAACCAGCCTCAATACATTATCGGTGTCGGGGCATCTGCCGGTGGGTTAGAAGCATTAGAGCAGTTTTTTCACCAAACAGACAAAGATGATCGCCTGGCTTATGTCGTCATTCAACATCTATCCCCCAATTTTAAAAGCCTGATGAGCGAGCTGCTTGCCCCCTATACAGAGCTCGATATTGTTATCGCAACAGACGGGTTAGAAATACAGGCGAATACGATCTACTTGATTCCACCAAAAATGAACTTGACGATCGGTAACGGCCACATTCATTTAATTGAACATAAGAAAACGGCTAAGATCAACTTCCCGATCGATGTGTTTTTTCGATCGCTGGCGATTGAGATGCAAGATCGTGCAATCGGCGTGATTCTTTCCGGTACCGGATCTGATGGGTCTGAAGGGATACTTGCGATTAAAGATTATGAAGGGTTTGTTTTGGCGCAGGAGCCTGATTCGGCCGATTTTGCAGGTATGCCGGTAAGCGCTATCGAAACCGGCTTGGTTGATTGTGTTGCTTCACCAGCAGAAATGGCGCTCAAGATTCAGGAGTATCTAAGAACAGAAGGGAACCTAAAAGAAATGAGTGAGGCGGACTTGAGCATTTTGCGCGAAGAAAATGCGCTCTCGCTGATCTTTACTTTGTTGCAGAGAAAGTACAATATCGACTTTGGCGAATACAAATTGGCCACCATGCTTCGCCGAATCGAGCGCCGTGTCCATTTTTCAGACTCCAAAGATATTTCAACCTATCTGAAGCTGTTGCGCCAAGATCGGGATGAACTCGATCAGCTGTTTCGTGACCTGCTGGTTGAAGTGACTCATTTCTTTAGAGATCAAGAAGCGTTTAAGTTTATTTCGGCCGATGTAATTCCAAGATTGGTTTCGCAGGTCGAGGCGTCTCAAATTTTACGAGTTTGGATCCCTGGATGTGCAACCGGTGAAGAAGCGTATTCGCTGGCGATCCTATTTTATGAGTACTTGATGCTGCATGAAATCGAGCTGCAGGTAAAAATATTTGCGACCGACGTTCACCAACAATCTCTAGATTATGGGAGTCGGGGTGTCTATTCACAGGATAAGCTCACTTCTGTGCCCAGCAGCTATTTAGATCGCTATTTTATTAGCGATGGCAGCAGTTACACGGTGTCGCGTGAAATTAGGAAGATGGTGATCTTTGCGCAGCATAATTTGATTCAAGACCCGCCGTTTACACGACTTAATTTGGTTGCTTGCCGCAACGTGTTGATTTATTTCCGGCCGTCTATCCAAAAACGGGTTTTAGAACATTTCCATTTTGCTTTAAAAAAGGATGGGGTCTTGTTTTTAGGCCCTAGCGAAAACACCGGTGATCTAAATGATGAATTTGCCGCGTTAAATCACCGATGGCGCGTTTATCAAAAAACCTCTGACCGCCAGTATGGGCAAGCACCCCTCTCCCCGGCTGAAAAACAGTCAAAATCTGACTGGAGTAATCGAGTCGCCCCCTATGCCCAACAACCGCAGACGCCTGCCACAACGATTCGCTCTGGATGGGAGAAGGAGCTTTTGTCTCGGTTTGTCCCCTCCGGTTTTTTGATTGATAGCCATTACAATGCTGTCCATATTTTTGGCGATGCGGGCAAATATCTAGCACCAACATCGGGACGGGTGACATTTAGCATCTTTAACATGATTCAAGGTCAATTACATTCTTCGATTCGGGCCGCTTTGCACCAAGTCAGCCAAACAGAAGAACCGATCGCCTATCAGGGTATTCGAATTGATTCAGATGAAGGTGAAGATGGGCAGTTTGAACGGGTCAAAATCGGTGTTGACCCGATTCGGGCCGGCCGTGATCAAGATCTCTTTTATCTAATTTCCTTAGAGCTTGAAGAGGGCAAGTTTGATGCTACTGATCAAAAGGATAAGCTAAATGTTAAACAGTTTGATTTAAGCGAAGAGAATCTTGAGCACATTAATATGCTGGAGCAAGAGCTGCAATTTACCAAAGAGCATTTGCAATTGACGATCGAGGAGCTAGAAACGACAAATGAAGAGTTGCAATCTACCAATGAAGAGCTAATTGCATCGAACGAAGAATTGCAGTCAACCAATGAAGAACTCCATTCAGTTAACGAGGAGCTGTATACGGTTAACTCTGAATATCAATTAAAAATTAATGAGCTGACCAAGCTCAATAATGACATGAAAAACCTGCAGCGCAGCTCGCGGGTTCGCATTTTGTTTTTGGATCGGTATTTGCGCATTCGGGACTTTACCCCTGAAATGGCAACGACGTTTAATCTGCTGCCGCAAGATGTCGGCCGACCGATTGAGCATCTGCTATACAACCTGAACATCGGCCGAGAAGAGCTCGCAGAATATGCGCGAAAAGTTTTTGATGAGGGGGAATCGCTCGTCAAAGAGGTAGAGACGACTGAGGATGCCCGCTATCTGATGCATGTCCTTCCGTATCAGCTAGAAACCGGGGTGGTTGAAGGGATCGTCCTGTACATGACCGAAATCAGCAGCATGAAGATCATGGAAGAAGAGATGCGGAAAAATCAAAAGCGCTTCCACTCATTGCTTAGCCATATGCGTCGGCCGGTATTCTATCATGATGCAAACGGGGAAATTATCTATCTAAACAGTGTGATGGCTAAATTGCTAGATAAAAACGTGCAGGAGCTGATTGGACAGAATTTAAAAGAGATCACTGAAAACGAATCTGTTCTGGATCAATATTTATCTGCGGCCAAGCAAGATCAGCCGACTCCGAGAGTCACACTGTATTTAAACAAGGGAGATGGATCTCAGATTGAAGTTGTTATAGATAGCCAACCGGTTTTTGATAACGTAGGAAACTTAATTGAATATCAGGGTATTGGATTGGTCAGCTAAGGCCGCACCCCTAGATGGCCATCCCGTTTGCAAACCGGGCCGCATAGCTTAAAATCCAGGGCATGGAACCAAATCTAGAAAGTGCCCAGCAGCATCGTGATATTGCGGCCGGCCAACACGACATCATTCATCTTGCCATTGTGACGGTGAGCGACACGCGCACACCGGAGAATGACACCAATTATCATTATTTGAGCGAGCAGATCGAGACGGCCGGACACAAGCTGGTTGGCTATCGTATTGTCAAAGACGAGGCGGATCAGGTTGAAGATGCCCTTGAAGAGATGGTGCAGACTGGCGCCCAGCTGATTATGTTTAATGGGGGGACGGGGATCGCCAAGCGGGATCGGACCTACGACGTTCTAATTGGAAAAATCGAAAAAGAGATGAACGGCTTTGGCGAAATTTTTCGTATGCTGAGCTATGACCAGGTGGGGGCGGCCGCGATGTTTTCGCGGGCCACGGCTGGGGTTTACAAAGGACGCTTGATCATCACGACACCGGGATCACCGGCCGCCATGCGGTTGGCTTGGGAAAAACTGATCCTGCCCGAAATTCACCATTTGGCTTGGGAGCTGGTGAGATAGAGCTGAGAGATGAGATAAAAGAGGAAAATATGCCACGAGCGCAGATGGTGTTTAAAACGGTTGTTCCGGCCGATCAAGAGGTGGTATTCGCTTATGTATCTGATTTAAGCAAACACGGGGAATGGGCCGGTAACGAGCTGGTCATCACCCCAAACGATGCAGGGCAAGAGCTGGCTGTAGGAAAATGCTATTCATCAAAAGCGACTGTTCGAGATCTTGTTTTTGATGCTCAGCTGACTGTGAGTCAGTTCGAACCGTCTGGCCGCTTTGCGTTTAAAGGGGCGGACTCGACGGGGAGTTTTGAACATACGTTTACGTTCAAATCGGTTGACGGGGGGACAGAAGTGACCCGTGCTGCGGATTTTGAGCTATCGCTTTATTTGTGGATTCGATTTTGGGTGTTGTATCTGCCGGTACGAAAACCGGCCGGAGATCGGGCGATGG
>JAHDEB010000171.1 GCA_020629055.1 Chloroflexota bacterium | reverse complement strand
CCACTCACCTTCGAAGATGTGATGAACATCATCGACTTAGAAAAACCTGAAGGTGTCATTGTTCAATTTGGTGGTCAAACACCCATTAACCTCTCATCGGCTCTCGCAGCGGCCGGGGCTCCCATTTGGGGAACGCCACCCGCATCGATTGACCTAGCAGAAGATCGTGGAGACTTTGGGCAACTGCTACAAAAGCTCGATATCGATCATCCACGCTGGGGTATCACGACAGACCGGGATGAGGCGCTTAAAATCGCTAAAGATGTCGGCTTCCCCGTTTTGGTACGGCCGTCATTTGTTTTAGGCGGCCGGGCGATGGCGATTGCCCACGATGCAGAATCTCTGCTGAAATATTTTGACGAGGCGGTTGCGGTTGAAACCGGCATGGCGGAAAACGTGGTGTTGATCGATCAATTTATCGAAGACGCATATGAAGTTGATGTCGATGCGGTATGCGACGGAGAACAGGTTGTGATCGCTGGGGTTATGCAGCACATCGAAGAAGCTGGCATCCATTCTGGTGACAGCGCCTGCGTCTTGCCCCCATACAAAATCAGCTTGTATCACATCGATATTATGCGCGAATACGCTGTCAAGCTCGGCCGTGCATTAAACGTACGCGGCCTGATGAACATTCAGTTCGCCATTCGCGATGATTCTGTCTACGTGATCGAAGTCAATCCGCGCGCCAGCCGCACCGTGCCTTACGTTAGTAAAGCCACCGGCCGGCCGATTGCCCGTATCGCGGCTCAGGTTCAAGCGGGCAAAACCCTCGCCGAGCTTGATTTCACAAAAACACCGCTCGTCGACGGCTTTTTCATCAAAGAAGTGGTGCTCCCCTTCAATAAAATGCCGGGTGCAGATACACGGCTTGGGCCAGAAATGAAAAGTACCGGTGAAGTGATGGGTCATGCCCGTCGTTTCGGCCATGCGTTTGTTAAAGCCCAGCTTGCGGCCGGTACCAACTTGCCGACAGAAGGTGGCATTTTGATCACCGTGAATGACTTCGACAAGTCGGCCGCCATTCGAATGGCACGTACACTGCGCAATCTAGACTTTGAGATTTATGCGACCGAAGGGACCGCATTGGCTCTTGAAAGAGCAGGTGTGCCATCCCACGTTGTACCCAAAACCAACCGTGGCCCAGAGGATACAGTAACCTTGATTAGCAACGGAACCGTTGGTATGGTTATTAATACGCCTTTGGGGCAAGGCACTTACGAGGACCAAGAAGCGATGCGATCGGCCGCAATCCGGCACAAAGTCCCGTTGTTGTCAACACTTTCGGCCGCCTCTGCTGCTATAAATGGGATCAAGCTGCTAAAACGGAGCGAGCTAGATGTTCGCAGTCTGCAAGATCACCATGGTGTCAGCAAATAGGTTCAAAGTTAGACACCCTATAAACGTTATTATTCAGCAGTTTGGTCCAGTTTGACAAAAGGATCTGTGTTCTGCGGAAAGATCAGCTAAAAACTGGGCCAATCTGGCGAAAACAATTGGGTTGCTGAATAGTTGCCTATAAACAACCAAATCAAAAAGGCTGGGGATTCCCCGGCCTTTTTTTATACATCCATTCCGCTTCACAACCTCTTATCTGTTCATTTAACCGTTTATCATGATACCCAAGCCTACACAAGTTGCTTCAGATAAACTTCGCTATATGCATTCAAAAAACATGACCCGCTCCCCCCATCTAGCCTTGATTTTGCTTGCAATGTGCGCCATTTTCAGTGTGACGCAAGCATGTTCGGCTACCGCCCAAACTGCGGTATCCACAGTTACTTACGCTTCACTAGAAGATAATTTTGCCAACCCTGAAAGAGGCCTTTATCACTATTTAGAAACCAGAGCGTCACAACCTTCAGATTTTAACCTCCAGCAGCTAACCCGATACCGTACAGAAGAAAAAATCACACTCACCTACTGCATCGTCTATTTGGACGATTTTGTTGCTTCCCCGATTTCGGCCGACTTTTTAACCCATATCGACAGCAATTTCTCTATCATCCGGCAGGCGGGGTTAAAATGCTTGCTCCGTTTCGCCTATAACGACGATTCAAACGGAGGTGTCCCCCCTTTTGGCGATGCATCCAAAGAGACTGTACTCCAGCACATTCAACAGCTCACCCCGATTCTGCAAAAAAATAAAGATGTGATTGCCCTTCTTCAGGCCGGATTTATCGGCACCTGGGGGGAATGGTATTACACCGACCATTTTGTAGATGATCCGAATAAACTTGATGAGATCTCAGCCGAGCAGTGGCAAAATCGACTTGAAATCATTGAAGCGGAAATGGCCGCCTTGCCTGATCGATTTGTCGCCGTCCGCTACAGCGAAGCCAAACAGCTGATGTTAGGAACAACAACTCCCCTAACTGCTGGCACCGCACATGATGGCTCTACATTTGCACGACTAACTTTTCACAATGACTGTTTCTTGGCAAGTGAAAACGATCTAGGGAGTTGGTATTCTGAGGCATCGCGCCAATTTATGGCTGACGATTCAAAATTTGGGGCGATGGGGGGTGAAAGCTGTCGTGAGAATCTACCACGCAGTGGGTGTGAAACAGCTCTAGCAGAATTGGCCGAATTCCATTTTGCTTATCTCAACATCGATTATCGCACCGAGGTTTTAGACCGGTGGCGTACCGAAGGTTGCTTTGACGAAATCGTCAACCGACTTGGCTACAGGCTAGAACTTTTAGAAGGGCGTTTTTCAGATAAAGGGGAACAGGGCGGGCCGCTCGATTTTAACCTCACGTTTCGCAATGTCGGCTACAGTGCGCCATTTAACCCTCGGCCGGTGCAGTTGATGTTACGCCACGAGACCCGGCCGAATGAAGTTTGGCAGGCCACCTTGCATAACGATGTTCGCACTTGGTTCGCCGGGGAAACCCAAACCCTAGCACCTCAGCTCTGCCTGCCCAAGAATTTACCGGCTGGCAATTACGACCTTCTTCTCAATTTACCAGATGAAGCTGATGCGTTAAGCCAATTGGCCGAGTATTCGATTTTAATGGCCAATGGCAACGGGGTGCATGAAGCCGAAACAGGATTAAACAATTTAAAACACCAGGTTTCGGTCGAAGCGATAAGTAGTCAGACCGATTGCATCACTGAGATTGTTTTCAAGCCGCTTTTCGATCTACCCCCAACTACGGTCAGATCCGTCTTTCTCCCTTTAACCCCGAATTAAAAATCACCTCTCGAAGCTTTCAAAAGCCTCAGTGTGTGGGCATCGAGCCAATAATGATTGCCACGCGGTTATTGTTCAGCAGTTTGGTCCAGTTTGGCAAAAGGATCTGTGTTCTGCGGAAAAACAAGCTAAAAACTGGGCCAATCTGGCGAAAATAGTTGGGGGGCTGAATAATTACACCACGCGTATAATTATTATTCAGAATGTGCAGGTTTAAGAAGAGTTAACCGACCGTTAAGGCCATGCGCAAGGGTATCTGGGTACTATAGTCCAACTTCTAACCAAGCTCTACTCCTATTCAGGCTTATGCTTCTGTCTCAAGTCATTTTTCATGTTACGTACTCTAAACAAGAAAAGTCTAAATTACCTCTGGAAAGAGTTCCTTAATTTGCAAAGACTTTTCTTGTCTTTGCAAAGAAAGTCCATAACATCACCGAATACACTCTATGTCTATATCTTCATCCGCCCTACGTAAACTATGCTTCGGCCTTCTGTTTAGCCTCATCCTGACCAAAATTATTGCCGAGCCCACATTGGGGAAAGCCCAGCAACCGGTCCAACCACAGCACACCTTGTTCGAGCCATTTCAATCGATCAATTATGCTGATACAAACGACAATATCATTCGCATGGAATATGCAGACAGCAGTTGGCACTCGAAGCAACTCATTGAAGATGGATCGGCCGCCGGAAATCCGGTCCCTTTTGATAATGGGTCACCTCACATCGTGTACCGAGATCAAAATGGACATTTGCAGCTACTTTATCAAACCGGAATTGATTGGAATCAGCGCCAATTGACTCAATGGGAAAGTCAAAAAGCGGCCAGTGATCCATTTATCTACGAATTTAAATCGATTCACATTATCTATCAAGGATTAGACGGGCAGCTTCATGAGATATTGCTCGATGGTGCAGAGACTGACTATTACCGGCTCACGGATGGCGAGGGGCAAAAATTAGCCGGCCCACCGATCGGATTTGTTCGAGAAGAGACTCAGAATATCGTTTATCGCTTACAGACGGGCCATCTGATGTGGATGCAATGGTCGGGTGAAACTTGGGTCAGAACGCAAGTCACTGACGACACGGACAGTTTAGCGGCCGGTGATCCGCAGCTCAATTTATTTGGAACACAGCATATCGTCTATCGAGGGGTCGATAATCACCTACATGAAATGGTTGTCACCCAGTCAGGTTGGAGCAACTATCAATTGACACAAAACGATGATGAGAAAGCGACAAGCGATTCCATTGGATTTGCCACAGACATGGATGGTTTCAATCAGGTTTTGGTTTATAGAGGAACCAGTGGCGAAATAAATACGGTCGCATACGATCGAACAAACGGTAAATGGAGCCACGCCATTATTGATACCAGCTTGGCACCATTGGCGGCTGAGGATACGCATTTTTCAACGTATTTTCTCGGGGCCCAGCATCTACTTTATAAAAATGAGCAGAATGAATTGAGTGAGTTGGTTTTAACAGAAAGTGGATGGGAGCATTTTACACCTCCTTTATTCAATGACTTAAAGTTGAAAGGCACGCCGGCCGGATTTGCCCACATCGCCACCTATCCCCTACCGCCACCAGCTTCTCTCAAAGCGCTGGCAGCCGCCAATAATTTAGAATTTGGCCCGGCCGTCAACATGTCCCCCTTTGAAACCGATGCGGTTTACAAAGAGATGCTGGTCGAAGAATTCAACATGATTTCGACAGAGAATGTGTTTAAGTTTGGCCCCATCCATCCCGAACCAGACCGATATTTTTTTGATGATGCGGACACACTTGTAAACTTTGCAGATGAGAATGATTTGATCATGCGAGCACATACGTTGGTTTGGCACACGGCGCAACCTGGCTGGCTAAAGTATGGTGAATGGAATCAAGAAGAGCTAACCGAAATCTTGGAAGAGCATATCGCAACTGTCATGGGCCGATATAAAGGACAAATTAAATATTGGGACGTCGCAAATGAAGTGATTGATGAAGACACCAATACCTACAGAGATACGTTTTGGTATCAAACCATCGGCCCCGAGTATATCGACATCGCATTTCATGCAGCGCGCAAGGCTGACCCCGATGCGATTTTGATCTACAATGATTATGGCAACTCGCACATTAATCCCAAATCTGACGCTATTTACGAGATGATTTCCGGCATGGTAGATCGGGACGTCCCGATTGATGGGGTCGCATTCCAGCTCCACATCTCAACCCATTTACCGTTTGATATCGAAAGCATCCGCGACAATATGGACCGATTCGCAGCACTTGGTTTAAAGGTTCAATTTTCTGAAATCGACGTACGAATTTGGCGCAACACGCGCGCATTACCCAATCGCCATGTTATTCAAGCGAAACGGTATCAAGATTTAATGGAATTATGTTTGGAGCATCCGGCATGTGACACCTATCAAACTTGGGGAATCACAGATAAACATTCGTGGGTTTATGAGTTTTTTGGTGGTGACTATCCTCAAGAAGCCCCCTTACCTTGGGATGTAAATTATGAGCCGAAGCCAGCATATTACGCCTTAGTAAACGCGCTAAGCGGCGGGGATTGGGATTTAATTCAAGAAACAGCGACACCCACACCAACTGAAAGCCCCCAGCCAACAGCAACTTCCACACCAGTGGAGACAGCAACACCTTTACCAACCGCTGCGGCAACTGCAACGCCACCACCAAATGAAACAATTGCCCCCACCCCCTCGAAAACTTCAACCCCGGCCCCAACGGAGCCCGGGTCTCCGTGGGCGACTTCAACCCCAATCGGGGCGGGCAATCCATTTGAAACATCAACACCGATTCCTACCACTGGCACACCAGACACATCAGAGCCAGCGGTTACTTTCTTTATCCATCTGCCGCAGATAAATAACTGATCTTGTTGGGTCCAAATTAAAGTTCGAATCTATTTTTTGAATCCACCGGCAGCCCATTCATCGTACCTATCATCATGATTCAGAAATTAATCCTTCCCACTCTTTTTCTTATTTTAGCCAGCGGCCTGGCTCGAACTCAGCCAGAGCCGCTATCCGTACAAGCTGCGCAACAAACGGCCGGTTACAGCTACCTACAGTCATATCAAACAATTAATTACACAGATACCGATGGAAATATCCAGCGACTTGAATATGATGAAGGTGTTTGGCGACCCTATCAGCTCACTCAGGATGGGTCGGCCGCGGGGGATCCGATCCCATTTTCAAATGGCACCCCCCATCTCGTTTTTCGTGACACCAATGGTAATCTTCAGCTTCTTTTCCAGACCGGTGGGCGATGGAATCAGCGCCAGATCACTCAAAACAGCTCAGAGCGAGCGAAAAGTGACCCCTCCATCTACGAATTTGGAACAATCCACATTATTTATCAAGGGCAAGACGACCAGCTGCATGAAATTCTGCTCGACGATACTGAGCTAACCCACTACGTAACCACCGGAGGGGAAAACCAAAAAGCGGCCGGTCGGCCGCTAGGGTTTGTACGCAATGGGGAACAAAACATTATTTATAGATTGCAGGATAACAATCTTAACTGGATGAATTACAACGGGAGCGAATGGATCCATACCCAAATCACGACAACAGATAGTAGTTTGGCAGCCGGTGATCCCACCCTTCATTTTTGGGGCACTCAGCACATCGTCTATCGGGGATTCGACGATCAGTTACATGAATTGGTTCTTGATGACACAAGTTGGACCCCATACCAGCTCACGTTCGGGGTTAGCCAACAAGCAACTGGCGGAGTGATCGGTTTTAATACACCATTCGATTCGAACGCGCAGGTGATTGTTTATCGTGGCACCGAAGGACGCCTTAACACGATCAATTTTGATGGTGACGGCTGGAATTTTAATGCATTTGAGCTCACATTTGCCCCTGCGGCCGCGGCCGATTCTCGATTTTCTGTCCATTCAGATGGCGCTTATCATCTTCTTTATCGTGGAGACGACAACCGATTAAATGAACTTGTGTTGAATAGCGAAGGTTGGCAACATTACCAACCGATCTATCAAGAAACCGGGAGTGTATCTGGCACCCCGACCGGTTATCAGCACAAGGCGACTTATCCTGCCCCACCCACCGTGCCACTACGGACCTTTGCAAAATTAAAAGGGATAGAGATCGGGCCGGCCGTCAACCGTTTCGCTTTTGATACCGACCCTAGATACAAACCGGTTTTGGCCGAGCAGTTCAATATTGTGACCAGCGAAAACATTCTAAAGTTCGGCCCCGTCCATCCAGAACCCGATGTTTATAATTTTTCTGATTCAGACAATTTGGTTCAATTTGCAGAAGACAACGAAATGACTATGCGAGGTCACGCCTTGGTTTGGCACATCCAACAGCCGGAATGGCTTGAATCAGGCACCTGGACCAGGGAAGAGTTGATCACAGAGCTAGAAAATCATATATCAACCGTCGTCGGCCGGTATGCGGGCCGGATTAAATATTGGGACGTTGTCAATGAAGCGATAGAAGACGGAAATGGGCAACTGCGTGAAACATTTTGGCACGAAACAATTGGGCCAGATTACTTGGACATCGCTTTTCGAGCAGCACGCGCGGCCGACCCCAACGCCCTACTGATCTACAATGACTACGCCAACTCAGAGATCAACCAAAAGTCAGATGCGATGTATGACCTGATCGTCGGAATGCAGTCACGCGGCGTGCCAATCGATGGTGTGGGGCTTCAGCTGCATGTCAGCATAGATAGCCCCCCAAATCTCGACAGTGTGCGCGAAAATATGGACCGTTTTGCCGAGTTGGGGCTATTGGTCCAATTCACCGAAATTGATGTTCGTATTCTAAACAAATTCGACGCCCGGCCGAACAAACGCATCGAACAGGCGGAGCTTTACCGCGACCTGCTTCAATTATGTATCGACCATCCCGCCTGTCACACATTTCAAATGTGGGGATTCACAGACGCGCACACATGGATTTATGATTTCTTTGGTGGGGATTATCCGTTCGAGGCTCCACTCCCATTTGACCCAGACTATAAGCCTAAACCGGCTTACTATGGGCTTATCGATGCTCTGGCTCCCAATGGCTCGACCGCTTACTTACCCATGATCCGGTAAGTTGGTCTTCAGATTACTGTGCTATTCGGTGGGTCAGAACAGTTTCCCTGACCCACCAAATACTGACCCATTTAATAGTGGGTCAGTCGTTATACTTCGGGACGTCAGGCCCGATAATGCCTTCAAAAATCTTCAGGACTTCCCCGTCCTCAGCATGACGGCCGGTTGCCTTTTTTGAATAAGCAAGTTCACCATTAACGAGAAGCTCAAAACGCCCCCCACCACTGGGAATCAATTTAAAATCTTCAACAACATGTTGATAATCTTTTAGGATTTCATCCGTCGCACGGACGGCACGTGGCAAGTAATTTCAAGCCGCGCAATATTCAAGTGAAATGACGTATTTATCCGACATTTTATCTCCTTTTCAATCTTTGGTGTGACTCATCATCGATCACGACTCGTCGCACGCCGGTTACATTTGACAATAAAACTTAGGAACGGGATTTAAATAACTGTCCCAAAATAATTTCTGTTCTACCCACTTACGAGTATTCAATATTCGGTCGTAAATAAAGTATTCCAGATAAAACCGATAAAATCCACAGGCTAATCCGATTCCTACAAACGGCCGACTTCACTATGGCTGCCAATCAGGCAATTTTTCTTGCACTTTTGAGTTCGTTAGCTGCATCAAATCACTGCCATCCGGCCGCATCAAAAATATTTCTCGATTAGCTCCATCAACATCACGATGGAAGGCCAGCCACTTCCCATTTGGAGACCATTTAGGATAAAACGAATTTTGTGTCTCAAAAGTGATCTGATCGGCTATCCCGGTCCGCGGGTCAACCACAAACAGTTGCCAATTACCCTCACTATACGCATGAAACACGACTCGATCTCCATCTGGCGACCATGAGGCAAACTGTGAAGACCTCCCAAGCGTCGTCATTTGCTGCTCTCCGGTTCCATCAGGGTTCATAACAAATAGCTCACTAACATTTTGCGACAAACGTCGATGAAAAATGATACGACTACCGTCCGGAGAATAGCTTGGCCCCAATTCATTTTTATCCGAAGAGGTTAGCTGTGTCGCGACACCTCCGGTTGCATTAATCACAAAAACATCAAACTGAACATTATTTCGATTCGAATGAAAAACGATCTGGGACCCATCAGGCGACCAACGCGGAAAACTATCGTCGGCGCCATGGTTAGTTAAGTTTCTCTGGCCGGTGCCATCAGCATTTGCAACATAAATCTCCCATGTTTTCTGAGTAGGGTGTTGCGCATGCCAAGCGAGCATCCGGCCGTCTGGTGAATAAACAGCCCCATTTGCAGTAAAAACATTATCAGAAATCGATGCAATGCCACTTTCACCTAAAGCATAAATCGCAAACTGCCCATCGATCTCAGCTGAATAAGACAAGCCACCGCTACCGCCCCCAAGCTCAGCAATCACGGCAATGTCAATCTCTAACTCTTCCAAAGCCGCCATCGTAACAGTCGCCACCGGATCAGCATCATTTACAACAACTTCCGGTTCATCTGCAACAGGCTCTTCTTCAACAACGGTTTCTAAATCCGGTGCAGGCGAAATCACATTATTTTGAGGATCTGCTTGTTCACCGATCAAACCGGCCGCACGACCACCCAAATAAGCGAGCCCACAAAGGACAATGGCCAAAGCCAAAACGCCTATGCCAACCAAAACCCCATTCTTTTGCCAAAATGTCTGCGGGGATGGCTCGTATCCGGCCGAATGATCCTCATCTAGAAAAAATGGTTTCTTATTCACCGCATAACCGGTTCGTTCATTTTTCTCTACTTCCATAATTGGGCGTGACCCCAAGACCGGTTCCCCTGCAGCATCCTCGTCTAAATATGCTTCTCCTCCCCCAAAATCATAATCATATTCCATCGAAGCTGGAGGAGAACTCAGTGCATGCTTAAATGCATCGGCTAAGTCACGGGCCGACTGCAAACGTTCGGCCGGGTCTTTCGCCATCGCCAAATCAATGACCGCATTCATCCCCATCGGCAAATCAGGGTTCAGCTCTGTTGGCCGGGGAATATCATGCTGCAAATGCATCAGAATCGTCTGTTCTGGCGTCTCACCCGAGTACGGCTTCTGCCCCGTTAACATCTCGAACAAAACAATCCCCATTTGATAAATATCAGTGGCCGGGCTCAGTGGCTCACCCTGCGCTTGCTCCGGCGCCATATATCGTGGCGACCCCAAGTAGCTTGTTGTTTGATCCCCTTGGGTCAGCCGGGCGATCCCAAAATCACCTAAATAGACAAGCCCGTCATTATCCATGAAAATATTGGTCGGTTTAATATCCCGATGGACGATATTTTTCGCATGAGCCCGATCAAGTGCAGCGCAAATGCGCTCAAGCACAATCTCAATCTCAGCCAACGGCAAAGCACCCTGCGAAATCGAGTCTTTTAGGGTCCCGCCATCCATTAAGCGCATCACCAAATAGGGCCACCCGTCATGGCTTCCATAATCATAGACCGGGACGATCGCATAATGCTCTAGAGACGCGATAATTTTCGCTTCTTGCCGAAATTTCTTTACCAAAAACTCTTCAAGCTCATCCCCAGGAACATTGTGCAGCATTTTAACTGCCACGTCGCGGCCGAACTGCGGATCATGCGCCCGATATACGGTCGCCATTCCGCCACGCCCCAACTGGTCGCCTAAAATATATCTGCCGCCTATTTTTTCCCTAGCATCTGCCATATTGTGTTTATATCTGAACTAGTAGATTCTTCGCAACTAACTTGCAAATCATTTTTTTAACATTCTTTGCAGATTCCGCCTGCAAAAACGATAAGACCGCCTCACAGTTACGATAACCCGCACACCCTTTCCATACTTGGGCGGCTAATCCTGACAATTCAATAACCGCCTGCTCAGTTGTCTCAAACATAACAACCGCATCCCCATCTAAACGCCAAACAACAGTTTCCGCAGCCTGAATATCATATGTTTGCACCGTGTCATTAATAGGAAGATTTAGCGAGGCCAGATTACCTAAGGTCGCATGAGGGGGCATTAAACGCCATCCATCTTCAACTAAACCACTCATCGGAAGAACAACCGGCAACCCTGGCTCTGTCCATGGGAAAGCCACATGAGCCACAGACCTATTCAAATAACGACTTTCATCCACTATTTGATCCGCTGAATCATGACGCAGCGGCAAATCTACTACCGAAATGACCGCTTTGACTTGTGGCTCACGGTTTAAAATCGCACTGCGCACTTCCGGCGCTGATGCCAAATGACAAAACCAAACTTCACGCTTATCAAAACGGCTCAATGTTTCACCAAACCGCTTGCCGGTCAAACAACAGTCATCCACAATGCAAATGGGCGAGCGACCATCATCAACAAATTGATCCTGCCGGAAATTTAAAGCATATGCCAGCTGCCCCGCCACAAACAGCCCCCCACGGGGCACCACCACTACTTTTATAGATGAAAGCAAGTCGGCCGACATCCTTTCCTGCATCTGTACAGCCAGCTTCCTGACCATTTGCTCAGTTTGATCAAAGCTATAGACCTCAAGCCCCTCTTTTAAGGCATGCAAATGATGGCCCAATGCCCACAAGTCAGTCCGATCAATCAATTCTTTTATTCCAGATGACATAATATGTTTCAATTGTAACAAATACCCGGCGATCTTGAGTATAATTACCCCAAATTTAAAATGTACGCTTCAATCTGCAACATTACCCTTCAACTAGAAACCGCTATCCCAGCCATTCAACAAGAATGGGAAGAGATTTTTGCATGCCACATGATGGCAAAAATGGCGCCCCAGATATCGATCCATGCTGAATCACTAGATCAGGCTCCATCGGCCGACCCTCAAAAAAGTCAACAAATTTTTAATGCGGAATTTGGAACCTACACACTTGCTGAAACGACAGACGGCCGTTCACATTTAACGCTTGCATCTGGTGCTATTATCTGCTTACCAAACATCACCCAACCTTGGCCAGATGGGAATCCTATTAAAGCCAGCCTCTACATATCAGCGGAAATGATTGACCATGGACAAACGGAAGATGTCACGCTAACCTTGCTTGCCCCCATCATGCGCCGATTCGGAATCTATATGATTCACGCATTTGGCGTGGCACATCCAACCAAAAATGCCGCACTACTCATCATCGGCCGGTCGGGCCAAGGCAAAACAACAACCGGCTTGTACCTTATAAAGGAAAAGTGGCGCTATTTCAGCAATGATGCCGTCTTTTTAAGTCAAGGAACAGCGGGCCAGATTATCGCGTGGCCCTCTCCAGGTAAAATCAACCTGCACCCCAATACATTAAACCTAATCGGGAACCCAAGCTACCTAATACCGGCCGATTCTTTAGGCTTGGATGGGAAATTTCATTTCAGTCCAGCACACTTACCCCATCACCAAAGCGAGCCCATGCCGGTCGCTATCCAATTATTTCCGACAATTACCCATCAAAATGGTAAAAGTCGCCTTCAAAGCACACCGGCACCGATCGCCCTCTCTCAAACCATGACACAAAGCATCGACAATTGGGACAAACTCACTTTTGAGGCCCATTTCTCATTCTTAGAAATATTAATTGCCCAATCTGACAGCTACCAATCTTTTAATTCACAAAACCTTTCAACGCTTGCACAAGGATTACTTCAACGATGCTAAATAGCTTTCACCGGCATTGGCTAATCCATCGTCCCTATTTATTGGGGTTTACCCTAATCACCTTGGGCCTTGCTACTTTTTTTGGATGGGCAGCACTCAGCCAACAAACTGCCGAATGGTGGCTAATCTCTTTTTTACTATTAATCCTGCTCCTCTTGTTTTGGTTTATACAAGGCTGGTTTTACTTTCAAACAGAACGTACGACATTACCCAAAATCCCAAACTGGTTCATTCAGAAAGGCAGAATCTCAACGCAGGATCATATTCTTTTCCCATATGTAGCCGATAGTCGAATCGCTCCCCCCTTAATCCAGCACCTAACCACCGGACAATTATGGTTGGTAGATGTTTTTACACCTCAAGAAATGACCGCATCTACTACCAAACGTAAACGCGGCCAAGATATATTGCCAGAAAAAGACCCTCGCCTAAAAATGATCCCAGGTAGTATCACGCTCTTACCCATACAAGATGGTGAAATTGATATTGTCATTTTGACAGACGTATTGCAATCAATCACTCAATTTGGGGACCGTGAACGATTCCTTACAGAACTTAACCGTGTTTTGAAGCCAAATGGCCGCATCATTTTCTTCGAACCGGTGAAATCTTTCCCGAAAATTCTAGTAAATCCCAGAGTAATCGTATCTTTATGGGACAAATCTCAATTGGACCAATGTCTCATTGCAAATGGATTCTCTAGAATCGAATCTCAAACTTCTGCGGGCCTTACAATTGTAGGGCGAGCAATGACCCCTGGAAGGTATGAAAACAGCCAATTACCTCTGGAATTTTGAGTTTTGTAAATTTTAAGGAACGAATATTTGTAAATCTGTTGACTTCAAAAAAAGTGGTGTGTATACTTCTCATCCGTTGCCCAATAAGAGCCGGGTGACAGGAAAAGTTACAAAAA
>JAHDEB010000170.1 GCA_020629055.1 Chloroflexota bacterium | reverse complement strand
AGTTGCAGGGGGTCGTCAAGCAGGCTGAGGAGTTTATCGAACATTCGGCCGGGGGGCGGATTCGGGCATGGTGGGAGAGCCATAAGCAGTTGGCGTAGGCTCAAAAGTGTAGGGCTGGGGGAGGTAAGTTAAACTATTGTTTGGATCTTTCTAAAACGTATCGTGGGCTTATGATTTATCAGACTTTTCGTTTAAAGAAAAAGCTGTCCCAAGTAATACAACCCCCATAAAAATACCCCACCAACCATCGGTGGAGCGACCCATAAGCATGGCTGCCCCTGTGATTACAATAGTTATGACGCCAATACCTATTAAGATGTATTTGATATTTCTATAGTCATTCATTTTATGTGGAAAAGGTTTGTTAATCTTTAATACCGGTAAAAGGATATTAGGATTTTATATTTCGACATTTGCCCTGCATAGTGAATCTAACCTGATACCATGATTGCCGTAATTGCCATTAGAAATGATTTTCAGAGTTTTCTGGAGTGGAAGTTTTGCATCAATGGGTTAGTGGGTAAGTAAAAATCGGTGGAACGGCATGCGAGAATCATAAGCAACTTGCATAAGAATCTGTTTGGTTCACTGGGAGAGAGTTAAACTAGGAAAATGAAACAAATCGATTCAATTTCACGAAATACAATCATAATCGGCGTTTTACTAATGCTTGTAGGGATTCTGGGCCGTTTCTTGAGTGGCACAACCAGCATGACAGCACTTATCCCGTTATTCTTCGGCCTGCCAATCGCCATTTTGGGATGGTTTAGTCAATTCCCTGAACGGGCCAAAATCATGCGCATCGGCGTTTCTATACTGGCAGCTTTGGGTGTTTTTGGCACCAACAGCGCCGTTACAGATATTCTGTCGGGGAGTGAACTATCGGCCGCATTGCTCTCTCGCAGTGCGATGCTGGTGCTTTGCATCATTTTGCTCTCTCAGAATTTCGGCTGGCTCGTGAAAAATGCTAGATCTTAAAACGTTTGTTTTGAGCTAAATGATGATCGATCAGACTTGGGCAGAAATACGTGAAACCATTGAAGAGCTATCTGGGGTAGATGACCAGCATATGATTCGCCATTTGCTGCCTGTTGTTCAGCTCCTTGAGAGAACAGATTTAGAGCATAGAGTTACAAAATACGTCTCCATGTTCTGTTTGATATGTAAAGTAAAGGATGGTGATCAGGTCCTTGATTTCCCATTTGTGAGCTTAATGCCACCGGCCGAAATTTATTCTGGAACCTCAGATGAATTTTTCCTTTCGGTTTATGATCGGGCGGCCAATGGGGAAGAGCGTCAATTAATCCGTGAGAGATTCTACTCAGCCGAAATTGACTTAATCGCAAAACGATTGTGTCAATTGGTTATGCAGATTGAGAAAGGGGACCTGCACCTTTAGGAATGGCCTAGTGTGTTGGAATTTTGGCACTTGCCCCGATGGCTTCTGGGTTAGCCAAGGAGGCGCCTGTTATATGGTGCGTGAGTAGTCGGGAAATAGCTGAAAAATAATATCATTGGCCCTGCGATGACTTTCATTCGCAGGGCCATTTTTGTTTTCTAACAAGGATGCCGTTTGGCTTTTATTTTAGAAGAACATTTGTTTCTTTTGGGGATGCCGGATACAATTTAGCCATGCCTAAAATTCTATCAATCCTTCGTCATCGCCAGATATTTTTGCTCTGGTTCGGCCGCTTGTTATCCGCCTTCGGAGACCGTTTTTTCGACATCTCAGTTGTTTGGTTATCGGTCCAAATTGTAGGGAGCGAGGCTGGGTTTATCCTTGCAGCTGGCTCAATTTCAAGCTTCTTAGCCGGTCTAATCGGTGGGGTACTTGCAGACCGCTGGGACCGACAAAAGCTGATGATCAGCATCGACATTGTGCGGGCCACATCGATTCTGACCCTGCCGCTGGCTGCATTTTTGGATGAAATCACCCTGATTCACTTGGCGATTGCGGCCGCCATTGAGGGTGCTTTGGGCAGTCTGTTTGACCCTGCATTACAAGCCAGCTTGCCCCAACTTTTAGAAGATGAGCAAGAGCTACAAGCCGGGAACGCGCTGATCGATGTGACGATGCGTATTTCTCAAATTTTTGCTCCGGGATTGGCAGGATTTTTGATCGCCATGATCCCGGTTCAACACCTCTTCACCATTGATGCCGCCACGTTCATCATCTCTGGTCTTTCGCTATTTGCCATCGGCCGCAAATTTAACTGGCGACCGGAACCATCGGCCGAAACAGCGATCGGTACTCAGGGGGTTTTGGCAGAGATCCAAGGCGCATTTGAACTGGTTCGGCAACATCGGCCGATGTTCTGGGGCATCCTCACTTACATCCCGTTTAATATCGCATGGGCCGGTTCGATGATGGTTGGCCTGGCGCTTTTGGCCGATGGTCCGCTTGATGCGGGTGCGCAGGGGTACGGGCTGTTGTTTACCGCCTATGGCATCGGGAGCGTGTTGGGCAATATTGTGGTTGGCTCGATGACGATAAAACGGCGTGTTTTGATGTTGTTTGCAGGGCAGGTTGTGTTTGGGGTTGGCATCATTTTAGTCGGATTAAGCCAGTCTTTTTGGATGGCGGCCGTGGCTACATTTTTGGCCGCACTCGGCACACCGATGGCTGATTTGATGATGCTGTTTATGATCCAGAGTGATTTTCCGGCCAGCCAAGTAGGAAAAGTGATTAGCTTTCGATTTACGATTTCTAATATCGGTTATTCGGCCGGTCTGTTGCTAGCCGCTTATCTGTTTCAATGGTTAGCCATCCGGCCGGGGTTAATGTTTTTGGGAATATTAATCTTGATGACAGGCTTGGTTGGATTGATTCGATTTCGGTCAAATGTTGATCAAAACCCGATACGATCTGCTTGACGAAAACCGGGTCACGAGCTATTTTGAAAAACTGTGACTGAAAAAATTCTACTCATTGAAGATGATCCGGCCGTGGCCAAATCAATCAGCGACGCCTTGAGCGCCGAAACCTATGACGTTGTTTGGCGGAACTCCGGTGCGGCCGGAATCGCCTGTGCCAAAGAAGAAAACCCCCGTTTAATTATTCTCGACGTTCGCTTGCCCGATGGGTCCGGCTTTGATTTCTGTCGCCGCCTGCGCGAGCAAAAACACAAGCAGCCGATTTTAATGCTAACGGTGCAAAAAGATGAGTTGGACCGTGTTCTGGGTTTAGAGATGGGAGCTGACGCGTACATGACCAAGCCGTTTAGCGTGCGAGAACTGCTGGCTACTGTAAGGGCGCTTATCCGACGCGCATATGGGCAGTTGAGTACGTCTGACTCTAACCAAATTGCGGTCGTTGATTTAGTGATTGATTTAGACGGTGGGATTGTGATGCGTGGCCGAGAAGAGCTGGCCCTGACCCCAACGGAATTTCGGTTGCTGGTTTATTTGGCCCGCAATCGAGGTGTTGCACTTGCGCGTAGTCAAATCCTTGAGCAAATATGGGGATATGACGATGTGGAGAGCGAAAAAACGGTCAATGTGCATATTCGCCGCCTGCGCGAAAAGGTGGAGATCGACCCAAGCAAGCCAAAGTTGATTTTGACGGTGCCAGGTGTGGGATATCGATGTGTGTTTTAGGCTGCAACGATTAGTTTTTAGATTTCTTAGGTACAAAAAACCGCATGCTGTGGCCATCGGTTGCTGTTAGCTGGCAATAGGGTGCTGTGTTACGCAATCGGAACCCTAGGTTACAAAATCGTAATCTAACTGAAACCAGGATGATATTCCGGCCGACTAACGTATACCCATCAATCAAATTTCTAGTTGTTGTTCAGCAGCCCAACCCAATTGAGTGTAGATGCTGAACAATGGCTATTTCTGGAGGTAAACGTATGAAAAAGTTTTTGATTATCGGCGGTGCCATTGCAGGATTTTTAATTGCAGCCTTGCTGTTCACTTTTGCGCCCAATTGGCTAAATGGTGAGGCGGTAACGGCCCAAGAAAGTGGAGAAAGACAAATGGTTATCGCAGTTGAAGAAGTTAAGGTGATCGACGGAGTTGAAACTGTAACCGCTGGAGAAGTAGTGGTTAACTTTGATAATCCCCCTGAATTGCCGGATGAACCGACGGCCGTAGACGGAATTTTTAAGAGCCAAGTGGGTGACACCATTTCTGTAGGTACCGGCAGCATCAATGTCGAGGTAGAGGTTGAGCAGGTCAATGACCAAGAACCGGTTATGGCGGTTAGTGCGTCTCACAGCGGCCCTGAAGTTTCGGTTACTCTAACCGATGACACCGTTGTTTATTTAGAAACAACGGCTGAACCAAAGCCAACCCAAGCGGATCTGGATGCCGGTGAGATGACGGTTCCTCGGACAATTGAAGCAGGATCGTTGGATGCACTGGGTGAGGATACGATGATCCAAGTTTGGGGATCGCAAAGTGGTGACACGATCACGGCCGATGTTATTGTGATATCACCGATCCGGTAAACGGTTTTTAATGATAATGATCGGTAGTCGGTGGTTTGTTTAATGACCATCGACTACCGTCGCAAAACGGACCGGCTACTGCTTACCGATTACTCCTAAATCTCATGTTTAATTCTCTTCGTTGGCGACTATCACTCACTTATGGCGGCATTTCGCTTCTGGCCTCTATCTGTTTAGGGGCTATTTTGCTGGTTTCTCTCCAAGGGTTTTATCGACAACAAGAGACAGAATACCTGCTGCAAAACGGCCGGACCATCGGCCGAGCTTTGTTTGCCCATTTGGGGGAAGATGCAGATCAAACCGTTTTAGAGTCACAGATTAACACCTTTGCTTTTTTGACGCAGACACGCATCCAGCTATTAGACGCCGATCACGAAGTGCTATTTGATTCAGGGTCTCCAGATCAACAAAATGGCATTCTGACGCTCGGATTGCAGGTTGAAACGGAAGATGGTGTTCAAGAATTTACCCAGGACCTAAACTCAAGCCAAGTCGGGTATGAAGCGAAAATATTGATTGAAAATGGCACGCAGTCTGTCCGTAGCGAGGCGGTTGTAACTGGAAACGCCTCATTTGAAGAAGAGCTTTTTACACCCTTGCAGCTCATCGGCGATCCGACGGGTGACGGTGGTCGTTCAAAAGAAGATGTTTTGATTTCGCTGACATTGGGGGTAGGCAAAGGGGAAAACGGGATGCTCCGTTTGTCGGAAGGGCCCGCCTACGGCCGGTCGATCATTGGCGATGTTGCCATCGGTTTGGTTGTTGCTGGCACCGTCGCCACCCTGTTAACGTCTCTATTTGGCTGGTGGCTCAGCGGCCGCTTGGTTAGCCCGCTCAACGAACTTGAGTCGGTAACTCAACAAATGGGGGATGGGGATCTAGCCGTGCGCTCTACGATTCAAAGACCAGACGAAATCGGCCGTGTGGCGACAACGTTTAATCTGATGGCGGACCAAATTGATGAAACGGTTCAATCTTTACGCCGTTTTGTGGCTGATGCGGCCCATGAAATTAGCACGCCGATAACCGCGCTGCGTACTCATCTGGAACTGCTTGAGCAAGAGTCAGGCCCAAACGAAAGACTGGATCAGGCGTTAGCTCAGACGAATCGCATTCAAACGCTGTCGGCCGATCTGTTACAGCTGTCTGAATTAGACGGTCACGTCCAGCCGGAAATGGAGCCGGTCGATTTTGCAGCCCTTATTACGGCTCAGAATGAGCAAATCGCAGCCCAAGCCGACCAAAAAGATATCGAGTTTAAACCAGCCATTCCTGAGAGTGGGCTCCAAGTTCAGGGGAACGCTTCCCATTTGCTTAGCCTGTATCAAAATCTAGTTGAAAATGCGTTGAAATTCACTCCGGCCGGGGGAGAAATCAAGGTCAGCTTAGAAACAAATCAAGATCAAGTAGTTTTGAAAATAGTTGACTCTGGCATCGGTTTGGGAGCCGATGCTGACAAGATTTTTGAGAGATTTTATCGCTCCCCTCAAGTGTCTGGCTACCCCGGAAACGGTCTAGGGCTGGCCATTTGCGCTAAAATTGTTGATCAACACCATGGGGAAATCTCAGCCATGCCGCAAGACGCTGGGGCGAGTTTAAGCGTCTCACTCCCGCTTTTGAATCCTAATTTCAACTCCGATTAACCGAAGTCTGATTGCTTTAAAAGTGCTGACAATTCTTTGCCTGCCTCCATAACAATTTTCGATAGCTCAGGCACTTTATCCAGCGTGACGCGAACCGTTGGTCCAGAAATGCCTATGGAAGCCACAGCCTTGCCCGAACGGTTAAAGACAGGGGCCGCCATACATCGAACGCCGTACTCATGCTCTTCATCATCCATCGCAAACCCCCGATCTCGAATTTGCTCTAAATGTAATTTGAACTGATTGCGTGAAGTGATTGTGCGTGGGGTATGTGCCGGCAATTCTTTGGGCAATGGGTGCTCCCCAAATGCGATCAGCGTTTTCCCGATAGCGGTGCAATGGTTTGGGATTAATCGGCCTTCACCACTCACGACCCGGAGCTGCGCGGTCGATTCTATATCAGCAACAACCAAGCATTTCTCCCGAGAGTAAATGGCGACATGGGAATTTTCTCCCGTTTGCTCCATTAATTTGGTTAAGAGTGGCAGCGATATTCTTTTTAAAGGGGCGGCTTCATCGGTAAGTTTGATCAGGTTGCCCATTTTGGGGCCGATAATAAAACGGCGCGAATCGGGATCCTTCATAACAAACCCATGTTCGATAAGGGTTTGAATCAACCGGGTTGCACTACTCTTGTCTACGTCTAGTTTTTTTGAAATCTCCGTGACACCCATGCTCGTTTCTGAATTGGCTAAAAGTTCGATGATGGTTAGTCCGCGGGATAAGGATTTAATGATACTCATTTGGAATCAGGTGTAAATTAGGGTTATTTGTTGGGTATTATGCAACAAAAGCCAAAAATCTGCAAATTTGACCAATTTGTTGACAGTTGCGCAATCGAAAGATATATTTGCACACATTGACACGGTAAAAGTGTCCAAATTGCACAAAAAGATGACCAACGATAATCCAATTTGATTTTAAAATCGGATGTACCGGGAATATGCTGCGTTGGTCGCGACGAATATAAACATTTTTATTCGTTGTTTGTGAAAGAGATTTTTGAAGAGGAAAATTATTTTGGCGTCAATATCTACCCCTAGCACCTTACGAAAAGTAAAAGCACGTTTAGCTGATTATTCAGAAATTGTTGTTCTTATCAGCTTTGTACTCCTATTTTTTGTGTTCTCGGCTACGGCTGACAATTTTTTGAGCCTACTATCCATTACCAACATTCTGACAATCGCCAGCATCAAAGGGATTTTTGTTCTTGGTGTGGCCATGCTCATGATTTCCGGCGAGTTTGACTTGTCGGTTGGATCAACCCTTGCTGTTGGTGCCTACGTATTTGCGATTTTAATGGAGCATGGGCTCATTCTTGGCGGTTCAACATTACTTCCACCCGGGATGAGCGTGGTCGCTTTGATTTCAGCACTCATTGTTGCGGGAATCCTTGGTTTGATCAATGGGTTAATCGTCGTACGCTCTGGTATCCCTTCGTTTATCGCGACGCTCGGTACGATGTTGGCTTTTCGTGGTATTGCTCGCGCCATGGGGAATTCTGAGCTGGCAAAAACGTCTGGTAATGCAGACGTTGTCCGTTACACAGGCGAAGCGCCACCTCTGTTTGAATTTTTGAACGGTGATTTCCAGATTATTAATGCGATGGGGGAACCTGCCGGTGGTGCGAGAGCAGCAATTATTTGGTTCTTCCTCATAACCGTTATTTGCGTCATTGTGATGCGCTATACCCGTTACGGCAGCTGGGTTTATGCAACCGGCGGTAATCGCTTGGCGGCAACGGCACAAGGCATCAATACCGGCCGGGTGATTATCTGGAACTTTGTCATAACCGGGATTTTGGCCGGTTTTGCTGGCGTCGTTCAATTTTCTTCACGACCCGCCATTGACCCCGCACGGGGTGAGGGGTGGGAACTGATCGCAGTGGCGGCATGTGTTATCGGGGGAATTTGGCTGCAGGGCGGCTACGGAACAATTATCGGTGCGGCGATCGGCATGCTTCTACTACAAATGGTAGAACAGGGACTTATTTTGGCCGGGGTCGATATTCAACTTTTTCAAGCAACGATAGGTCTGATCCTTATCGTAGCGGTAATTAGTAACACTTGGTTAAGTAAAGGGTAGCTGTTCGTCAATAAAGCGATTTCTTTGCTTTATTTTGATTAAACAAGTTTTAGTCTGAAAACGTTAAGCTCCACAATCTACCCATCTAAATTTGCAGGAGGTGCGATCCAGAATTAGATTTATTTCAAGATTTAAGGCGATCCGAAATTTATGAATTGTCCATTTGAAACCTTTAGATCGGCTCACAGCTATCGCGAAAGGATTTTCAACAGATGATAATTACTTGAAGATGGCCTAACTCAAGGTATGTTGTATCGAAGAGAGGGTGATTAAATCATCCCTTAAGAATTCGGAGGATTAGAACGAATGAAAAAAATTAAAAGTTTGAAAATGATTTTAGGTCTTGCTGTTCTGGCATTTTTAGCCGCAGCTTGCGAACCTCAAGTCGTGGAAGTCGAAAAAGAAGTCCAGGTTGAGGTAACGGTCGAAGTTGAAAAGATCGTTGAAGTTGAAGTCGAGAAAGAAGTCGAAAAGATCGTCGAAGTCGAGAAAGAAGTCGAAAAGATCGTTGAAGTAGAAGTTGAAAAAGTCGTGGAAGTAAAAATTCCAGTGATTGTTGACGACCCGAATCGCACATTAGACATCATCGCTGTACAGCATGCTGAATGTGCTTGGGACAGCTTCTGGTGTACGGTTCAGGCCGGTATCACCCAAGGTGCTGCGGACAATAACGTAAACGTGACTGTTCTTGCGCCAGACTCTTTTGACGTAGACAAAACCGCTTCGTTGATCGAGCAAGCTGTTGCTGCTCAACCAGATGCGATTATGTTGACCGTAACAGATGCAACCGTCTTCAAAGAACCAATCCAAGCTGCACTTGACCTTGGTATCCCAGTCGTTGCATACAACGCGGGTGCAGGTCCAGTTATCGACGGCATCGGTTACCTAACCTATTTGGGTCAAGATGAATATGCTGGTGGTTACTTGGGTGGACAACGTCTTTCTGCTGATGGCGGAACCAAAGGTGTCTGTGTGAACCATGTTCCTGGTCACACCGGTGTTGCACTACGTTGTGCTGGTTTTGAACAAGCAATGTCAGAAGCTGGCATCGCTTATGAAGAATTGGCCATCAATGATGACCCATCTGAATCAGCAACAATCCTAGGCGACTACTATGCGGCTAACCCAGATGTAGACATTTGGATCACCATGGGACCAAACGGCGCTGTTCCTTTCTACGCCTTTATGGGCAACGAAGGTCTAACGGCCGACGACATCACCCATGGAACGTTTGATAACAGCCCTGAGATCACCGAGAACATCCTAAACGGAACCACCATGTTCGGTATCGACCAACAGCCATTCCTACAAGGATACGGCGCGGTTACCGCACTGTCTTTGGCAGCACGCTACGGCATTTTGCCAGCTGGCCCTGTGACAGCTACCGGTCCTGGCTTTATCACACCTGACACCATCGGTGACTTCCCAGGTGCAGATTCACCAATGAAGATCATTGCTGTTCAGCATGCTGAATGTGCATGGGATGCATTCTGGTGTGTGGTTCAGAACGGTGCAACGACTGCGGCAGACCGCATGAACATCGATCTGCAAATCTTAGCTCCAGATTCATTTGACGTAGACAAGACAGCTTCTTTGATTGAACAAGCGGTTGCGGCCGAGCCAGATGCGATTATGTTGACGGTTACTGACCCAGCTGTATTCAAAGATCCGATCGAATCGGCACTTGCAGCAGGCATTCCAGTTGTTGCTTATAACGCTGGCGCTGGTCCTGTCGCTGACGGCATCGACTACTCTACCTATCTAGGACAAGATGAGTACGCTGGTGGTTACCAAGGTGGCCAGAGATTGGCAGCTTTGGGCGGAACCAAAGGTGTTTGTGTGAACCACGCTCCTGGTCATACCGGTGTTGCAAAACGCTGTGCTGGTTTTGAACAAGCGATGACTGAAGCAGGATTGGACTACGAAGAGTTGGTAACCAACGATGACCCAGCTGAATCAGCTACCATCATCGGTGACTACTACTCAGCTAACCCAGATGCAGACATCTTCATCACCATGGGCCCTGGCTCTGCAGTTCCATTCTACGCATTCATGGAAAATGAAGGACTGACCAAAGACGATATCGTCCACGGAACGTTTGACCTTAGCCCTGAAATCAGCGCAATGATCTCTAGCGGTGTGACCCAGTTTGGTATCGATCAACAACCATTCCTACAAGGATACGGTGCGGTTCAAGCCCTAAACTTGATGGTCCGTCACGGTGTTGTTCCAGCATTGCCTGTAACACCAACTGGCCCAGGATTTGTAACGGTCGATAACTTGACAGTTGTTCAAGCTTTGGCTGGCGAGTTCCGTTAGATAACTAGTGATTAGTGGTTAGTGGTTGGTGGTTAGTAGATAAATTCTTCTAGTCACTAATCACTTTCTACTGGTCACTTCCTTTTGGATTATGAGTAACGATACATTCCGCATTCGTTCATTGAGATTGTTTGAAAACTCACCTGTAGCTGGCCCATTGATCACATTGATCGCCATCTACATCTTGTTCCTGTTCATTACACCTAATTTTGCAACGTGGCGCACACTTTCAGGCATCGTAACGGCCGTCTCGATCTCAGGTATCGTGACAATCGGCATTACTTTGTTGATGATATCTGGCGAATTTGACTTATCTTTGGCACCGATGATCGCCATGGCCGGCTATCTTTTCGGGTCAGTTTCGGTCGGAGCGGACTCACTCATCACCAACACCTTGGCTGGATGGGGTTTGCCTGTCGCCGTTGGGCAAGGCAATGTGACGTTGGCGATAATTTTAGGATTAGGGGTCCCCATGTTGATGGGGTTAGTCAATGGGCTGATTTTGATCTCGACCAATGTCCCTTCCTTTATTGTGACATTGGGGACTCGGCAAATTTATCGCGGTATCGTTTGGATTGTTGCGGGTGCTGAGCTTTTGCAAGTTTTGGATGATCCAGTGGTTTATGAGGTGTTTAACGGCCGTTTTGAGCTGCTAAACAACTTTATTAAAAACAATATTATCGGCCCTGAAAGCCGAGATCGGGTTAACTTTCGGTACGCCACCCTGTGGCTAATCGGATTGGTCGCCCTATACCAAACGCTACTTGTGCGCACATCGTTTGGAAACCATCTGTTTGCGATTGGTGGAAACGCCGGTGCCGCAACCGCCCAAGGGGTGCGCAGTGCCAAAGCCCGTGTCTATTCATTTATGATTAGCGGCTTATTGGCAGGTTTTGCAGGCATGGTTCAATTTAGCCAATTTAAAAGTGTTCGTGTGGCGGAGCAAACCGGCATCGAATTAACCGCCATTGCTGGCGCCGTTGTGGGCGGTGCATTATTAACTGGTGGCTATGGCAGTGTGTGGGGGGCGTTGGTTGGTGTCATGCTGATCAGTGTACTTCGATCTGGGGTTATTTTATTAAAAATCCCATTTGTACCGGCCGACAACTTTCCGGCTATTGTAGGTGTGACGATTATCGCATCGGTAATCTTCAACAACTACTTACGGAATCGATCAACCAGCTAGAGAGAGTTAGCAGTTGAAGGCGACCGGTGATCAGAATTTGTCTGAGCGCTGAGAGCCGATCGCTGATGACTAAAAATATTATGGAAAAAGTAGCAGAAAAAAGACAAAAGGACTTGTTTGCAGACGAACCGGTGATTGTCGACATGAAAAACGTCGTTAAACGGTTTGGCACGGTAGAAGCTCTACGTGGGGTAGATTTCACCGTTCGCAAAGGCGAGGTTCGAGCATTGATGGGAGACAATGGTGCTGGGAAATCGACCTTGATTAAGGTATTGACCGGTGTTCATACATTGACCTCGGGGCAAATCACCTTTGATGGTGAAGATGTTCAAATTAACTCTCCGGCCGATGCGCGTGCACTGGGTATCGAAACCTGTTATCAAGATTTGGCTTTAATTCCGTTGATGAGCATTTGGCGTAACTTCTTTTTAGGACGCGAGCTGGTAACCAACATCGGTCCGATTAAATGGTTGCGTCGGCAAGAAATGGCGAGACAATGCAAAGAATCCCTTCTAGATATCGGGATTCACATCCGGTCGGCCGAGGAAAAAGTAGGCAAAATGTCTGGTGGCGAGCGTCAATCAATCGCCATCGGCCGTGCGATCCACTTCGGGGCGAAGCTTTTGATTCTGGACGAGCCAACTTCTGCACTTTCAGTAAAAGAAACCAACAAAGTTTTGGATTACATTCGCGCTGCTAAAGAGCGTGGTTTACCCGTTATCTTCATTACCCATAATGTAAACCATATTTATGAGGTATCTGACAGCTACACCATTATTCGCCAAGGGCAAAGCGTGGGTACCTATCAGAAGGGTGAATTAACCCAGCAGGATATCGCTGACCTGATTACTGGAGCAAGAGAAAAGTAAACGGTAATCAGTCGGTCGGTATTCGGTAGGGCAGTTTGCCTGATCCACCGAGTAGCGAAGCGGACTGAATACCGGCGCGAAGCGCACTGAATACCGATGATACGAGTTGCAGTCATAAACACCGGCTGGTGGGCAGATGCCATGTATTTGCCAGCCTTAACCGCCCATCCAAAGGTAAAAGTATCCGCCGTGTGCGGTCGCAATCCTGAAAAGGCAGCCGCCTTTGCGGCAAAGTGGAACGTGCCTAATGCTTTTACCGATTTAGATGAGATGATCGCAGCAAACGTATGCGATGCTGTCATTGTCGCTTCGCACACCAACTATCATCATGCCCAAACGATCGCTTGCTTGAACGCAGGGCTGCACGTCCTGTGTGAAAAGCCGATGGCGACCAGCGTGGCCGAAGCACAAGAAATGGCGAGTCTTGCCCAGGCCAAAGGGCTGAAGACGATGGTCCCTTTTACTTATCGCTTCTTGGCCCATAATCGGTACATGAAGCAGTTGATAGATGAAGGGTATATCGGCGATCCGTATCACCTAAACATTCGTTATTATCACGACTTCGGCCGGAATCCTGGCTATGGATGGGGATGGAACAAAGATATCGTTGGTGCTGGCGACTTGGCTAATTTAGGGTCGCATCCTATTTATTTGGCAACTTGGTATTTTGGCGAAGTTGAGTCGGTGACGGCCGAGATCAGCCAAACAATTGATCGAGGAGATGTAGACCCGGACGGCAAGCCGTTTACACCGGCCGACGACAATGGACTGCTCACCTTGCGTTTCAAAAATGGGGCGATGGGTTCGATCCATTACACCTCGCTCTCTTACGAGACAACTTCTGCTTTTAAGCAACAACATTATTACGATTTTCACGGTTCAAAAGGAACGCTGTACCATAAAAATAATTGGTACGACGTGCAAGAAACGATCGGTGCAACAGTGGGTGAAGAGCTCCATACGCTCGACATTCCGGCCGACGTTTGGGGGCATGGTGACATCCCCGGCAACGTCCATGAATCGTACAAAACGGTCTTTCGCAAAGACGGGCATATGATTGGCGAATTTATCGATTCGATCATTGATGACACAGAGCCCTCCCCTAATTTTGAAGATGGACTAACTGTTCAAAAAATCATCGCAGCAGCGGAATTGAGTTCAAAAGAAGGTAGAAGAATAAGGATAGAGTAGAATTTTTCAGCAATCAATTTTCGACCTGAACCCCTAACTGAAAACTGACAAACTGAAAACTAAGAACTGAAAATGACAAAAACACTGAAAGTCGGACTTATCGGCTGCGGCCGGATTGGAAAAGTACATGCGGCCG
>JAHDEB010000169.1 GCA_020629055.1 Chloroflexota bacterium | reverse complement strand
GTGGTTAGTGGTTAGTGGTCGGCAGACCAACTGCCACACCGCTTACCACTTACTGTCTACCGTCTTACTCTTCATCATCAACAATGGGCGGTGCATGTAAATCCCCACTCACGGTGGGGCGGAAAGCGTTCCGCTTTTGTCACAAATCGTCCCGAACGTCAAGCATCGGGATATCAGATCGTTTTAGTTTGTTTAACCCTTCAAAGGGGATAACCGCGTCGAGATTTTCGGCCGCAGCCGCCCAATCTTCTAGCCAATCCCGTTCGATGCCGTCAACATCATCGACCACGCGTAATCGGTCGATGCTAAATGTGTCTCGCAGCATTTTCATCTCTTGCGCCACGTTTTCAGGCGATCGCTGCCGGTAGCCGTTGCCATGGACCGCATCGGTGCACCAATCGCAGCCGTACGGGCAGCCGCGCGTTGTCGAAATCGTCATCGATGTGTAGCCGCGCTCTTCTTTCCAGGTGTTTAAATAGCGATCCATGTCGATCAGATCACGGGCTGGGACCGGCAGGCTGTCTAAATTTTCGATGGGCGGCCGGGGGGCGTTAATCATCGGCCCGCCAAATGAATCGCGATAGGCGATGCCGAGTTCATGTTTTAAAAATATCGGATTGAGCTGATCTTCGGCCGCCAAGTCGAGCAAAGCGACCATCGTCTGCTCCCCTTCGTGGTGGCCCACAATGTCTACCTGCGGGTAAGACAGATACCAGATCGGGTCACGGGTTGCGTCTGGGCCACCCATCACCACCGTTTTGCCCGCTTCCCAAGCGATATCGGCCAAGGTAAGCGCCATATCACGGGTGGGTAAGACGGCCGAAATGCCGACGATGTCCGGATTTTCCCGTTTTAGACAGGCGGCAAAAGCGGACTCGTCATCTTCGAAGGTGCCATCGAAGACGGCAACCTCGTGGCCGTTTTCGCGCACATAGCTGGCCAAATACAGCAATCCCAGCGGAAAGTAGGGAGAACCGGCCGCTTTTTCATCGGGACTTTTGCTTAAAAATAATGGATGTACCAGTAAAAGTTTTGTCATGGAGGTGTCGTTTTAGTGGACAGTCGTCAGTTAACAGTTATCAGTCTTCTGTGCTGAGGAGCTGACCGCTTAAAACAATGAGGCCTAGGGCCAAGAGTGTGAGGGTGGGAATCCATTCTAAATTTCGCACCCATGCCAGTTCCCGAAAGTCGTTCGGATCTAGATAGGTGAGATAAGAGAATATTAGCCCACCGCTTAAATATATCCACGGGACTGTAATCAACCAGTAATTTTTATTTTCGTCTATTGTTGGGGGCAAGAATGGGACGAAGACGAGCAGGATGAGCGCATACCATGGATGCACGGTGGGGGTGAGCAGCAGGTAACAGGCTAAGGGGATCGCCATCAGGCGCAACGACTGTTTTAGATCCCGTCGCTGATAGGCCAGCCACCAAACGGTTAGCAGCATGATGACGACGATGACCAAGGTAATTGTTTTAAACTGACTGTCGGCCGGGCTCGGCGTATACCCATCCCCGTTATTGAGCCAGCGGGTTACCCAGAAAAAGATGCCGCTGTTAAATTTCCACAGCCCGTTATAGATGCGCAATGCCCCAAACAGACCGGTGCCATCGAGCGGCCCGGTCAGCCCCCAACCGGCGCGTAAACCGGCCGGTACCAGCAGCCCTAGGCTCAGCAGCCCGTACAGGATGCGTTGCCGCCACGACCAGCGCCAAAAAAGGACCGGTAAAATCAGCACCGGCAAAATTTTTGTCAGCGTCGCCAGCGCCATGAGAATCGGGGAGAGCAGCCAGTTGTAGGAGCTAGATGCCTGATGCTGTAGATCAACGGCCGGTATCGAATCCGAGAGGGGGTCTCGCCCGGCAGGCACTGGTTTAAAGGCAAACCAGACCCCGGCCAGCATCAGCAGCACCATCCATGCATCAACATGGGCGGAATGAGCCACCTCGACAATCACCAGCGGGTTCCACAGGTAAAGCATGATGCGATTGGACGGGTGACCGGCGGCCGCTAGAAGCTTGGCGATAAAGAAAGCCGCCCCCAAGTCAAAAACGACCATGGTGATCTGCAAACTTAGCGGACTGGTACCCACCATCCCATTAAGTGCCCGGAACACCCACTGCGCAGCCGGCATATACGGGCTAGCCATCCACGTGTTATTGGCCAGATCACGAACCGGCACCGCGTACGGGTCCAGGTCGGCCGAATCGATCGGCAGAGCGTAAGGTGAGACCCCGCTATTGGCGATGTGGCCGTCCCACAAATACCGGTACACGTCGTCAGATAACGTTGGGGTGGTAAAGAGCAGCATCAGCCGGGCCACAATCGCGACCCCCCAAATCAACTGCCAGTTGATGAGATGGGGGCGTTTTTCGGCCACAAGCAGGGCAAAAACAAAGCCAAGCATGGCAACGGTGAAAAATGTAACGGTGTAAGGGGTGATGTGGGCGCGTAGGGTCTGGTTTTGCTGATGCAGCAGGACGAGCGCGGCGATGGGGATGAGCAGGGGAAGGCTGAGTAGCCAGCTGCTGCGCGAGCCGTATTGCGTGTTGCGTGGAATGGTTTGCATTTAGGTCGTTGGTCGCGGTGCATGGATCGTGTCAATTTCGCAACACGATCCACGCACCACGCCCCACGTCAAATTACCACAGCCACCATTTTTTCGGTTCGCCTTGGGTTTGCAGCAAAAGCTGGTCTAGCCCAAACGCTCGGCCGGATTTTGTCGTTGCCACCACAAAGCCTGCCGCAGTTAACAGCACGTAGGTCCAAATCCATTCGCTGCCCCCTTGGTAAGAGAGAAATAGATTCAAAAAGAAGACGGTCGCGCCCCAACCGGCGATAGTCGTTAGCCCACCAAAGGTTAGCCCTAGCCCTAAAAGCAGTTCCGCAACCAGTTGGAAGGCTGCGAAAGCCCCGGCATTCGGAAGAATGGTACTGTTGACGATGGCGCGATAGGCGTCGCTGCCCCCGCCGGTTTCGTTAAAAATCCAGTCAAACAGGCCGCGGATACCGTCGGCCGTGTAGACCCCTTTGGTGAAATTGTCGTACCAGGTGACCAGCAAAATCACGCCGAGGGTGATTCTGAGTACCGCGATCATGCGGCGAAAATATTGAGCTTGAGTATCTGTATTCATTGATTTCCTCGCTTATAGCTTTTTTTTGGCTTTCCAGATTATCTCTTTTTCTGGTTATAGCTCAATAGATTGCTCTGGCGAGGAATTGCTTACGGCTGTTATTGATTTGTAAGATTTGGGGATTGGGCTGTTGCTTCGCTTGAACAATCAATAAAAAAGGCCGTGCAAACGCACGGCCTGATCATAGTTTTTCTCAGAACATTAAAAACAGTAAGTTCTTAACGTTTCCGCTTCTTTTTCTTTTTACGACTCGCCTTTTCCGCCGCAGACATCGGTTTGCTTGGGTCGGCCGGTTTGCCCTGGCTGGCCGGAGCTTGCCCGGTGGCTACATTTCCGTTTGCGGAGTCATTCTTCATATGGCAGTTTTTGTACTTTTTGCCACTACCGCACGGGCAAGGGTCATTCCGGCCGACACGAAGTGCATCTTTACGTACTTCCCGCTTGTTCCCTTTCCCTTGCACCACCTGCAAGCCAGCCTTGGTCAGCGAATCTTGGCGCGCCTGTTCAGCCTGCTCGCGTCGCATGTACTCTTCGTGCCGTTGAATTTGAATAAAGAACTTGCTGGCGATTTCTCGTTGGATGTTGGTCAACATATCGTCAAACATCTCGTACGAGCGCATTTTGTAAGCGATTTTCGGGTCTTTTTGCCGTCCGGCCGATTCTAGTCCGATCTCACGGCGCAAGTCGTCTGCGGCCGATAGGTAGTCACGCCATTCCCGGTCGATGGCAGAAAGCATCATCGTCCGTTGGAAACTTGTGTAGCTTTCTTCGCCGATGCGTTTTTTCCAGTTGACCCGCTCTTTGTCAACATATTGGCCCAAAGCCTCGACCAGCGAATCGCTGTCTAAAGTCGATAAACAGCTAACCAGCAAGTTTTGCAGCCCTTCGCGCACTGCGACGCGGAACTTAATTTGCTGCTCTTTGAGCACGTCTACGGCCAACCGCTGTGAAGGGAAGCCGTTAAAGGCTGCGCCGATTTCAGCTTCCGCATCGGCCCAAAGCTTGTCTTTGTCACTAACGGCTGCAAAGTCGGCTAAGAAGTTATCAAACACCGACCGCACATTCCCCATAAAGCGGGTTTGCGTATTTTGTTTGGTCTGGATGTGGTTCGACTTGGCCGAAGCCATAATCGCGTCCAAACGAGGGATCGCGGGCAGAAGCGGGATAAAGCGGCTCATCTCTTGCAGCATTTGGTACAAGTTGCGCCCTTCTTCCAGATTTTCGGCCGCCAGCGCCATCATCTCACCACTGACTTCGTCCGGTGTCCAGTCGACCATCTCTTCCATATCTAGCTTGCGCATCGGCAAGTAGGTTTGCAGCCGGGCGAACACCCCTTTCAGGTTGACCGAATCGGTCGCCTCGGCCGAGAAGTCACTGACCGCACGATCAATTTCCCCGCCGATAAAGCCCAAATAGTTGTCTAGATAGTTGCTAACGAGCTCGTCGATAATCAGCTCAAACGCATCGTCTAGCCGCTCATCCATGTCATCTTCGCCGGTCAAGATCGCCCGACGGCCGTCATAGATCGTTTCACGCTGTTTCGACATCACATCGTCGTATTCAAGAACGTTTTTACGAATATCGAAGTTGTATCCTTCAATCCGTTCTTGCGAACTGGCGATAATCCGGTCTAGCATCCGCGCTTCAATCGGGGTGTCGCTGTCGGTATAGCTGCCCATGAACGATTTTAGGCGTTCTCCACCAAAGCGGCGCATCAGCTCGTCTTCTAACGACAAGAAAAAGCGGCTTGAGCCGGGGTCACCCTGACGGGCGGCACGACCGCGCAGCTGGTTGTCGATTCGGCGGGATTCATGCCGCTCTGAACCCACAACGTGCAGGCCGCCCAACTCCCAAACACGTTCACGCGTGGTGACCGCGTTGGCAACAATGTCTTGAATATCGGTGATCAGCCGTGGGGGTAGGGCGGGGATTTCACTGGTTAGCTTCTCAGCTTCAGTCATCTCGCCTTCTAACACAGACCGAACCACAGCCGCACGTGCTTTGTAGTGATAGTCAAAGACCTGATCGGCTAAAAATTCAGCCATTTTTCGGTCGTCTTGCAACGCAACCTGATACCGGCCGTGCAGCTCAGTTTCCCGCACCGCTTCGTCAACCACAATGGTGTCTAATCCTTTTTCCTTTAAGAATTCGCGGGCATCATCCCGCTTTCCAATTTGGATGAGGCTAAGCACTTGGCGGGCCGTTTCAAAATCGAGCCCCTGCTCTTCTTGAAAGATGCGGGCCAAGTAACCGACGATTTGCACGTCTGCAATTTCAGCCGCGGCTTTGTCATACTCACTTTTTGTGCTCAAAAACGAGTCGATTAAACCTGGGTCTAATTTGTTTGATTTGCTCGCCGCCTCACGCGCTTTGGCATCCCCTTCGCTAACAAACTTTTGGGCTAATGCGATCAGTTGTTCGCGTGTAAACAGGGTATCCTCAACCATAGCGGCCGAAAGCCCTTCTGGGTTACCCCCTAGCAAAATGTCAGTACCACGACCGGCCATGTTGGTCGAAATCGTTACGGCACCCATCTTGCCCGCTTGGGCAACGGTCAACGCTTCCGATTGATGCATTTTCGCATTGAGGACGTTGTGCTCGACTCCTTCTGCCGTCAGCATACGGTGAATTTTTTCACTGTGTTCAACCGACGTTGTACCGACCAGAACCGGCCGGCCTGTGGCCGCAACCCGCTTCACCTCGTTTACAATCGCTTTGTCTTTAAACTCTTCGTTGGCAAACACCTGGTCAGGGAAGTCGATCCGCTTGTAGTAACTGGCTTTCGATTCACCCGGCCTGAAATAGCTAAAGGCGTCTGTCCCCTCAACTGTTTCTTTTTTCGTTTCCATCCCCAAATCAGAATATTCAACCAAATAAGAGACGTTCGTTGGCAGGGGGGTCACTTCAACTTTGTAAATTTCTTGGAACTCTTCCGCGTCTGTCATCGCCGTACCGGTCATCCCAGCGATTTTTCGATACAGCCTAAAGTAGTTCTGGATGGTGATCGTCGCAACTGTTACGCTCTCACGTTTAACCGTTACCCCTTCTTTCGCTTCGATAGCCTCGTGCAGACCGTCAGAGTAGCGGCGGCCGGGCATAAGTCGGCCGGTGAAGTCGTCAATAATCACCACTTCATTGCTCTGGACCGTGTAATCTTTATCCCGTTTAAACATGTACTGCGCTTTTAACGCATTGTCTAAATAGTAAGTCAGGTGATAAAAGCGAGGGTCATACAGGGTGTCCCCATCTTCCGGGTTTAGCTCCGGAATTTTACGCTCAACCGCGCTGGTTCCCATGTCTGTCAGCGTAATCGATTTACTCTTTTCGTCTAGATCATAGTGGCCGTCCGGCTCTTCATCTTCTTCTTTGGTATTTCGTTTTAATCCACGCACATACCCAGAAAAGCGAATGTAGTCATCAGATGCCTGGTTGGCAGGGCCTGAAATAATCAACGGGGTACGGGCCTCATCGATTAAAACATTGTCTACCTCGTCGATGACGGCGAAGTTGTGCGGCCGTTGGACTAGCTTGTCCGGGTCGCTGATCATGTTGTCGCGCAGGTAGTCAAAGCCGAATTCGCTGCTGATGCCGTAGGTAATATCGGCCAAATAGGCTTCGCGGCGTGTACACGGCCGCCAATGCACCAGTCGGTCGTCCTCGAGTTCTGCACCGGGGTTCACGTAATCCCCGTCATACAGGGCGGAAAAACGTTGAGGGCCGATGACCCCCACGGTCAAGCCTAAAAAGGTAAAGATTTGACCCATCCAGCCACCGTCGCGTCGGGCCAGATATTCGTTTACCGTGACCAAGTGGACCCCTCGGCCGGACAGGGCGTTTAGGAACATCGGCAGGGTACCTACCAACGTTTTACCTTCACCCGTGCGCATTTCAATGATTTCGCCCCTGCTTAGCAGCGTACCACCCATGATTTGTACATCATAGTGGCGCAGCGTCGTCGTACGACGTGATCCTTCGCGCACAATGGCGAATACTTCCGGTATCGCCGCTGTAAGGGCTTCTTCTAATTCATCATCGTCTTCAATGGCTGAAAGACGGGTTTTGTGATTTTGTACCAGCTCGCGCAACTCTTCGTCGCTCAGTGAAAGCATGTGGGCTTCATGGGCCGCAACCGCTTCGACCGTCGGCCGTAAATCGTCGATTACTTTTTTATTTGGGTCGCCTGCGAAGGCTTTTGTTATCCATGAAAACATAATAAGTTCGGGATGTATTTATAAGTCGTTTTAAGCGAATTTCGTTTAAAACGGCTGAATGTCTAATATTTCTGTTGATTTAAACCACTAAGGCCATCTGCAAAAAATTTCTGAAAAAGGAATTTTCCAGATGGCTGTGAGGCGATTAAATGGGCAAGTTAATTTGCAAATCGCCCAAATACCTGTTTAGGGGTTTTGAGTTCTATTTATTTTACCTGCCACAGCAGATTCTAACGATAAAACTTATGTTTAAAACATTGTAGCGGCAGGCTATTAAGAAAAGATTAAAACATGATACACGATTGGCTCAGATATGACTCCCTCTTGAATGATAAATTGTCCGTTTAGGGGTGGGTTAGACCGGAAAGTTGATATTATTTGATCAACTTTCCAGCCCTATCACGCCTGCAGAGTTTATTCGTCGAACAATTCGCCAACACTGCGTCCTTCGTGCGAACGCATGATGACTTCGCCCAAAAGCTTTGACATCGTCAAAATCTGTAGGTTTTTCAACCCGTGGTCCTGCCGGATGGGAATCGTGTCGGTGGTGATGATTTCGCGAATCGGGGCGGCCGCAAAGCGCTCCAATGCGGGGTCAGAGAGAACCGCATGGGTAAAGACGACGTCAACCTCGTTGGCACCATTGTCTTTTACAACCTGCACCGCCTGGGTAATTGACCCGGCCGTGTCGACCAAGTCGTCAACGATGATGCAGTCTTTCCCTTCAACATCGCCGATGAGGGTTAAAGCTTCACGACGTAAATCGTTGCCCAAGCGCCGTTTTTCGACAAATGCCAATGGCAAATTGAGAACGTCCGCATATTTGCGGCCCGTTTTCGCAAATCCTAAGTCGGGGGTAACCAGAACGGCGTTGGACAGATCTTTTGTATTTAGATATTCACAGAAAATGTGGCGGGCGGTCAGGCTATCCCCAGGAATTTTATAAAAACCTTGAATCTGACCTGCATGTAGATCAACCGTCATCCAGCGGTCAGCCCCGGCCGCTTCGATCAAATCCGCCATTAAACGGGCGGTAATCGGCACGCGCGGTTGGGTTTTCTGATCGCTTTGAGAATAAGCCAGATACGGCATGACGACGGTAATCCGCCCGGCCGAGTCTCGTTTTAAACAGTCAATGGCGATTAGCATCTCCATGATGTTCCGGTGTACCGGCTTGTTGTGGCTTGAAATCAGATAAACGTCTTTCCCACGGGCGCTGCCGTGCAGCTGCACCCAAATGTTTTCATTCGGAAAGTCGATAATGTTCCAACTGGTCAGAGGGACATTAATATATTCTGCGATCCCTTGAGCAAGCTCAGGGCATCCAGATCCAGCATAAATTTGTATGTTGCCGTAACTACGAAAAGTCATATCTCACTATCCTAAATCGTTTTACGTGTTTTGGTAATGCAATGTCGTTGTCGGAACAAGAAAAGCTCAGTCAGTTCACTTAGGCAAATGATCATTGCGTTGGAGCAATATGTGTAAGGCTTTTAAAGTAACCCGCATAGGTTTTGCCCAAATATTCGCTGATTGAATTGTACCTCAGTCGGTTACAATCAGCATTTCTCTTACCGGTTCTTTTATTGGAGGCATGGTAAGGGGATTGCGCGTAGTCAAAATAGATAGAGAACCCACTCAGGGGGAATGGGGCGCTGACAAAAAGAATTGGGTTTGTAATTGTTTTTGATGCCCCCCAATCGATTTTGTGGCTCGCTTGAATTTTTTGAGGCTTAAGCTATTTCGGTTTTTCGATGAGGCGTAGGCGGTAGGGGCGGCGTTCGGCGTCGTGCCACTCTAAAAGTTCTGGTAGGGCATTGTCAAAGCCGATCCGATCTGGCACGATGCGCAAGAAGGGGAGCTGGACTGCGTTACGAATCACCCGCTCTGACTCATCATATGAAGGCAGCCACGAGCCGGTGTTGACATACCATTGACGATAATTACGGCCGTTTTGATGCTGTGACAACTCTTCAAAACGGGGATTGTGATCATGGCCGAAAATTAAAAACTGAACCGCTGCGCTATGACCGTCACCGTTTAAGTGGGTATGCTCATTCAGCACGTAGTTGATCGCTTCAGACACTTCTCTTAGCCCAACAACGCTTTCGCTCGAATTGAGGAAACGCATCAATTTTAGGCGGATCAGGTAGTCACCGGCCGCAAATAGCAGCGACAGGAACATCAGCAAAATGTTGCCGAAAATAAAATTGGTAATGGCGATCACGACAAAAAACCAGAAGAGGGTGCGTAAAAGAACGCCAGCAATCACGCCGCGAATGTAGCGTCGGTTGCGACGCCTAGAAATGCGGGTTGCCTTGTAGCGGATATCCTCGATAAGGCGTACGCAGCCGTTGGGCAGTGGAAAACGGGAGACCGCATCATCTTCCGTAGGCATTTCCGGCCGCATTTTGCCACTTTTGCCTAGTAAATTCAGCACCGCCTTTAGTGTCAGCCCAGGTTGACGCAACAGCATGCCCAACGTTTCCGATGGGTTATGGCTGAGAGCGTAGTGGATGTAGCTAGACAATGGGCGAATGTTGTCTGCAAATGGGTGAATCTGCTCGATTGTGTTAAACAGATACCGCACAAAAAACGAGCCTGAGGGGAGCTCGATGCGACTTTGATCGTCTTCCAAGAAGGGGCGATCGATAGAAGAAAACGAGTTGACCGGATCATACTGATTCCCATGTTCAACGTAAAAGAGCCCTTCTTCATAATCGAACCATTCAGGGAAGTGGATCCGATCGACGTAGTCATCGGGCAAGGCGGCCGGCAAATCGTCCCGCAAGGGGAGCGGGGATTCGGGTGCCCGGCCGTCTATCATGTCACGATACCAAACGTAATAACTCGCTTTAATCGTCGTGCGCATCGCCTCTTGAACCTCTTGCCACACCGTTTCAACATCGTGATTCCCACGCATTAAAACCAGTTCGTTTTCTGGATGAGCCAGAAACCAGCCCAACGCTTGAAAAAAGGTCTGATGCCCACCTGCAATCCGATTTAATTTCCAGACCGTCTCTGAGGCACTTGTCCCCAGGCCGTATTGGCGCAGATGGTCGGTCACCGCTATTTTTCCATTTTGGACGTCTGCACTGTTCTCATCCGGAACCGAGGTGACCTGCAAAAATTCGAGGAAATCCCCATTAATGTACAGTTTCCACGGTTTTTGAAAGGCGGATGAGATATTTGCCCCGGCAGCCAAATCGACATGATAAACAAGCATGTTCGCAAAGGCGTTATCAAAGAAAAAATCTTCAAGGGGGGCAACTTTCCCCGTTTGTGGATCAATTCCTTCAGCAAGGTGAAGATCGCTAACAAACAAAAAGTTGTGCTTGGGGGAGATTCGTGGGGTGCTGGCAGGCGTGTTACGGCGCATTTAAATACGGGGATAATGACTGAAGGTTATTAAAATCACGTTCCACACGTTCCATAAGAAGAGCTGTCACAAAAAAACGACATCTCTTTGGGGGGTGATTAGTTGCGGGTCATATTGCGAACAAGAATCGGTGCGATGATTGCGATTGCGACCATCATCCAAGCAAACCAGCCTGGTAAATTTACTGCGGTGCTTTCTGCGGCTGCGATAAGTTCCATGTGATTGTTTCCTCCATCGTCGCTGCCTGTCTCATTGTCGAAGGCAACTGCGAATGAAAATGCCCCATCGATGGGGTGACCGTCGTCGCTGATAACCAGCCACTGAACGGTATAAATGCCGGGTTCACTGATTTCAACATCCCGGCCGATCATCAGTTGACTGTTTTGTGAATCAGTTTGAACGATAACGGGTATCGTTCGAAAATCTTTGTCGTAAATTGCAAATGTACTGCCCGGTGACACAGCTTCATTGAATTCTAGCCTGATTTCCTCTGGTGGGCCTTGTACAACTTCTCCAGGGGCAGGGTTTGAATCAAGCAGCTCTGCATGTGCCAAGGTGACATAAGGTTGCCCGAAATAATAGCACAATCCGAGCAGAATGCCCCATAAAAAAATCGGTTTGCAAAAGATTTGTTTCATGAATTTTGGCTAGCGGTTATTTCTTGAACCACCATGTCACAAGGCTGAATAGGATCAAGATCGCTAACGGTAGCAAAACAAATCGCCACTTGTAAAGCAATGGGGCACGATCCTCAATCGTCTTTAATTCTTGAGGAATGGTAGCATCGTTTTCCGGTTCAGCTCTCTTCTCACGCGAAATCTCTTCGAAATCATCACTTTTGCTGGGTAAATTAAACACAGCGATGGCTGGGTCATGATCGGTAGATTTGAAATCTATGTTCTCTGTCGTCAGGTCCATCTGAAATTGATCTGGGTAATCGGCGTTTAGGTGCAAGATCTGAACACCTGCCACTAACGATCCTAAATCGGCCGTAACAAACAGCCCGTCGATTAGTTGCCCGGCACCTGCGAAGTTGAACGTGTATTGTTCTTCGGCCGGTAATCGCAGGAGTAAATTTTCAAGCGTACCGCCCTCAATTAGTTTTTTCTGAGTGGGTGATTGATCAAAATCATTGAAATCCCCAATGACGGTGACGGGCGAAGGGCTTGCGCTTATTTTTTCTTCTACTAAACCGAGTAAAAACTCAGCTTGTGCCAAACGACGTGGAGCGGTTTCCCGTTCACCGCCTCGCTTTGATTTGAAGTGGTTCACAAAAACGGTTAGTTCTATTTCGTCCACAGTTAAAACAACCTCAAGCGGGGGTCTGGAAAACAGCGGCTCTTGTCCTCTAGGGCAGTCGAACCCCTGAGGATCGATGCGGGTGTTGATTCGACTACAGGTTTGGCGTAGCTGAACCTCTTGAACGGTGACCCTGCGCGGGTCATAAAGCAGGGCGTTGTCGATTCCCCGGGCGTCATAGCTTTCTAGATGGGCCACTCCGTAGCGAAACTGACAGGCTGTTTCAAGAGTTTGGGCCAATTGATCCAATAAAACCGCCTTTTCAACTTCTTGAACGCCCAGCAGGGTTGGGCAGCCAAGCCAATGGGTGATTAAGCGCTGAAACTTTTTTTCTCGAAGTTCTATTTCAGCCTGTGTCGGTTTCGGTTCTGCGTCATCCCGTGTGTCATCGATCGAATCAAAATGATTTTCAAGGTTTAATGTTGCCAGCGAAAACTGATCCCCTTTTAATTCCACCGGTTTTGGCAACGGCAGGGCATCACCTGACTCAACCTCGATTTGGACCCCTTCAGCTTGAATAATTTTCCATTGTTCGAAATTCCATGTAAGCGGCCCCATCAGCCCGGTCACACGATCCCCACGCTGCACAGCAGGAAGGCGATCACAGTCTCGATCATCGTTCGGCAATACCGGGATAACCATCGAAACATCATCCTGGGCTGAATGCCTGATTAATGGCAGATCGGCCGATCCAATAGGGATGACGGAGAATCCGCAGCCGGCATCTGTTTCAAACGTGGGGCCAGCGACGATCGCCTCGGGCAAAGTGACCCACATCCCTTCTAAAGATTCGGAGGGTAAATTATTTTGGCCGAGTAAGATCGGATCTGGTAACGGGAACTGTTGATTGAGCTGTTTGATTGACAGGTTGTCATCGTCAATCTCGGTAAGCCCGAAATATTCAGTCACTTGGCCCGAAACGTCGATGAAGTCACCTGGCTTGATTTGCGGCCGACGGCGGCCAAAAAATACCGGAATCGCGTCAGAGGTCTGTTGGTTCCCATCACCTTCATCTTGGACATAAGCGGTGTAAAACGTAATGCCGCTTGCATTCTTGTCGGCCGTGACCGCTGTGACAACCCCTTGAAATTGAACGATTTGATTCACTTTGGCGGCGGAACCCCGATCACCTTGAATGGCACTTATGGCACCGCTAGAGATCTGATTCGAGGGTTCAGATTCAACCGTTGCCTCGCTAACTTCTAGTTGTATTGGGCAGGTTTCATGATTGGGAACTAAAAACGGGGTTGGGTTTCGCTGCGGCCGAAAATCAGCAGCACTGTTGGTATCGCAATTGGGGGGTACTCGTTCTAGCGAGTAACCGGCCGCAACCGGCTGAATCGAAGGGGTGAAATAAGTTGTTTTATCCCCGTAATTGATACGGTCAACCGGTTTGTTTTTGTCGTTTAAAACGATGACTTCATCACCCCCATTCGCAAAAGCGATATCACCTCCCGCCAGAATCGAAACCGGCCGCATATTAGGTACATCGGCCGTCGATTCAACAAACTCAAAATGGGGGTAGACACCGACCGCTGCCCTAAAATCCACGGCCGATTGAGCGATAACAATCACTTGGCCCGGCTGGAGCACCGTGCTCTTCGGGAAGCGCATCATCCCTTCGCCGCCACCGATCGTCTCTTCATCACCGACTTTATACTGCTCTGCTTCGATCGGTTGATCTGAAACAACCAAGAGCTCGACCCATTCGTTTTTTGCATCGTCTTGGAATGTGTCGTAAGCGATTTCAGTGATTAGGATTTCAGGGGATGGCGTTTCTTGGCTTAGGATAAAACCAAATAAAAATAGACTCAGGAATATGATAGGTACAACTTTGTTCTTCACACAGACTCTTTTTAGTTCGGGCAATCGCTTAAGAGCGAACGCTTTTTTGTATTAAAAAGACCTTTCAAGTTTTTTGACTTGAAAGGTCTGGTTGTTATTTAA
>JAHDEB010000168.1:9716-14009 GCA_020629055.1 Chloroflexota bacterium | reverse complement strand
TTAGGGGAATAGTCTACGGGATTTAATTTCGGCTACTGAATCATCGCCATATTTGTAAAGACGTGCCGGCCGACCTTCCCCTTCTTTTGTCTTTTCGCCCGTTTCTTCGATCACGCCGGCCGCTAAAATTTTCCGCCTAAAGTTGCGTTTGTCTAGCGGCTCGTCCAATACAATTTCGTAGGCTTTTTGCAATTGGGAGAGGGTAAATTCATCTGGCAGCAGCTGAAATCCGACAGAGGTATATTCCAACTTGTAGCGCAGCCGCTGTAGGGCATAGTCGACAATCTTTGGATGATCAAACGGGAGATCGGGTCTATCTTTTAGGGAGAACCAGCGGGCCGAGCCATCTGGTTTGGCGTGGGTGATCTGCACAGCTACTGATTCGTATGGGACGAGGGCGAAATAGGCGACCGTGACAATACGCATTCTCGGATCTCGATCGATAGCGCCAAACGTATACAGCTGTTCCGTATACACGGCCGTTACCCCGGTTTCTTCTGCAAGCTTGCGCGCGGCCGCATCTTCTAATGACTCGCTCGTTTTGACAAAGCCTCCGGGTAAAGCCCAAGAATCTTTAAAAGGGGCGCTTGGTCTTTTGACCAAAAGGACCTTTAAATCATTGTTATACAAGGCGAATATAACAACATCGACAGTGAGTGCCGGTCTGTTTTCTCCAGACGGGATAAATCCCGTTTCATGATCATTGGGCATCCAAGGATTTTAATCTTTTCTGTACCCAAACGCCATGAAACGAAACGACTTTGAGGGCCGGTTTTTCGGAAACTAACGGAAATCCGCATGGTTTGTTGCACCAGAGGTAAGTTATTGGAAATAAAGCATCGCTCTCGGATAAATATTAGATGGTTTTTCCTGGCACCTAAATTTCTGCCTGATAGAATCATACGAATGGCAAAGCGAACGAATGAAGAATGGATAAAGTTATTAAGCGATGAGCCCGACGAGGTTGCGCTCATGGAACTGCGCGATTTGCTTGATCGTGGATTACGCTACACTTTATCTAGCCGATTGAATACAAACTTAGATGCGATTGTTGAAGATTTTGTCCAAGAAAGCTTGCTTAAGATCATCAATAAAATCGATACATTTCGAGGCGAGAGTCAATTTACGACATGGGCCCAAAAAATCGCAGTGAGGGTAGCCTTAACCGAGCTACGCCGTCGCCGCTGGCGAGACACATCTCTAGACGAGTTAACAACTTCTCGAGATGGCGAATCGTTTTTTGAGCCTAAGATTATGTCGGATCCTAACCCATCCCCCGAAGACCGCTCAACCCGGTCGGGTATGATAGCTCTGGTTCAGAATTTGATTGTAGAAGAGCTAACTGAACGTCAGCGACGTGCGATGACATTAGTCATGTTGCAGGGTATGCCGTTGGAAGTTGCGGCCGAAGAGCTTGGGACCAACCGGAATGCGCTTTACAAGTTAATTCATGATGCTAGAGTAAGATTAAAGAAAAAGCTCGGAGAAAAAGGCATGACCCCAGAAGATGTCCTGTCTGTTTTTGAGTAGGGTTTAAATCTATGTATTTCTTGTGATTATTTTGAATTAGTAGGCGCCGTTTCTTTCTTTTAACCTTGTCTAAACGATTGAGAAGGTAAGAGAGTGATAACAGGCGACGTCCTAAGTCCATCACAAGAGAGGTGATTTTAAAAATGGCAACAATCATTAATCGGGTTAGGCAGTTTGTTCAACAGTTGTTTGGGCAGACACCAGAGCCTGAACAGAAAAAAGAGCAAATTGTTAAGGGGCTGGTTAAAGCACTCGATCTAACCGAAGAGCGGGAAATCGCTTGTGAGGAAGTATTCGAAGTGATAGACCAGTATGCAGAACTTGTGTCTCAGGGCGAATCGCCAGATAAAGTGATGCCTTTGGTGCAACACCATTTGATCATTTGTGGTCATTGTCGAGAGGAGTTTGAGATGCTTCTTGACATGTTAAATGCTAAACCTGCATAAGTTAGCTGAACAATTTTTTGAAGGGCATTTGTTTTAAAACAGATGCCCTTTTTTTATCCCACATTTATCCCACATTTAATGTGGGATAAATGTGGGATAAGTGCTTGCGGATGAGGGATAACTAAATATTATTCAACGGTTCCCCTCCTTTTTTCGTGAAATACATAAGTCCCATTTGCCTTTTATCTGATAGCCCCTAGAATCAAAACTATGAATGTGCAGCAGCTAAAAGATCGATCAATCGAAGCTTGGACTTGGTTGATTCGGCAGCAAAAAAAATTGCATACAGAAACGGTTGTAGGTGTCCACTCTGAGGAATTAGAGCGCGGCCGTACCCGATTTCTGCTGACGCTGTCTGACTACAGCGAGCCGCTTTCCGTTATCGCATTCGAGACAAATAAAACAGAATCCGCTTTTTACGGCCGTATCGCTTCTGGGCTAAACGGAATCGCACCGACCCCTTGGTTTGATTGGCAAGACCGAGATGGTGGCTGGGTTGTTGTGGAAGAAGGGGGACCTTTTCATTCACCGGCGACCTGGTCTCGATTAGACCTAGAACGCGTAACTGAAAGGCTGGCCGGGGTGCATTCTGCTTGGTGGGGGGCTGAAGAGTTAAAAAGAATCGATTTGCCCAAACATCCGGTAGTACAGTCATTTGATATTTCTACAAAAGCCAATTCATCTCATCCTGCGAATCAAAATAGCGGTGGGCCGCAGACAGGATCACTTTTAAGCACAATGCAGTCGCGTGGGCAAGCGATTCCTGAGTTAATGATTGCTCAGGTTGGCTTTAAAATGTTGAAAAAACTGGGAGGATGGCCTGATCTAATTGAGGGTGTTCATTTAAGCGCGCTAGACCATTTGCTACAAGAGCCAGCTATTATGTTGCAACCGTTGCAGCATGTGCCATTTACGCTTCTGCATGGTCAACCGGTTTCTGAAAACTGGCAGATTAACTTAATGGATAAGACCCAGCTGGTGAATTGGCGAAATGTCTGCATCGGCCCGGCCGTATGCGACTTGGCCATTTTCATCGAAGACTATATTTTCTGGCACACACCCCGCCCTGACCTGCACCGAACGATCCCAGGTTCTTTAGAAGAAATGTTAGTAGACGGCTACTTGATGAACTTGGGTGAACATGTTGCCCTAGAAGGGGAAACTCGGCCGGGATCCAGCCGTCACCTGCGCCGTCATGCGCTGCCAGCCGCGATCTGCTGGCACACTGTGTCACACTGGCTGCCTACTTTTGTCAATTGGTTTGGTCGCATGCCTGCAAGCCGCCATTCGTGGGAGGTTATAGAAGATCTGAATCCCGAAAGTATAAAAGCTTGGGGCTTACACGAACTCGCCGCGTATCGGCCGGTGTTAGGGAGCATATTCCACCGATTTTTAAACGCCTACAAGCTTTTAATCAACGATCAATAAAGTGATCGTTCCCTTCTACTTAGCCTATCGTGCTAACCATCCCCCATCAATCGCATAAACTGACCCTGTAACATACCCTGACGCCTGCGATGCTAAGAAAACGACTAGGCCTTTTAGTTCATCCGGCTTACCAAAACGGCCGGTTGGGATGCGGCTCACCAACGCTTCGTTGCGATCTCGATCTTTTTGTAGCCCTTCTGTCATTTCTGTTTCGAAATACCCGGGGGCAATCGCGTTAATCTGAATGTTGTAGCCGCTCCATTCGTTCGCCAGTGCTTTGACAATGCCATTGATCCCATGCTTAGATGCCGCATAGCTGGCAACCAAGAGCCCCCCTTCACTGCCCAAAATAGACGAGGTGAAAATGATTTTTCCTCCCCCCTGCATGTGCATATGGTGGGCCACCGCTTGGGCCAAGAAGAAACTCGCCTTCATATTAACTTGTACAACAGTGTCCCATGCTGTTTCGCTAAAACTCACGGCCGGGGAGCGCCGAATCATGCCGGAATTATTAACCAGAATATCGATGTGGTCATGGTCACTTATAATTGTGCGCACGATATTTTGTAAATCTGTGACGCTGGCTTTTGCAAAATCAAGCTGATAGTGGTGAAACGTACGGCCTGTTGCGAGCACGGCCGCTTTGGTTTCTTCCGCCATGCCACCGCGGCTAATGCTAACGATGTTAGCCCCAGCTTCGGCAAGCCCCACCGCCATGGCTTGACCCAAGCCACGCGTCGCGCCGGTTACAACGGCAACTTTGCCATCTAATTTAAATTGATCGAGAATGGTCATATCTTCCTAGTTTTCCTGTCTGTTTTTGCCACTATTTTATCGTGATAGACGCTGCCGCACAGACACCCTATTTAGATCATTTCAAGCACCCGCA
>JAHDEB010000168.1:4948-9616 GCA_020629055.1 Chloroflexota bacterium | reverse complement strand
GCACCCGCATCCGGAGCCAAGCCTGCCTCTTGCTTACTGCTTGCGATTAAACCAGCGCACCAAAAGCTCGTTGACCCGATTGGACGGTTGGCGAATGACGGTGCATTCAGGCAGCGAATCGACAAAGGCGGAACCGTACCGTTTTGAGAGCACCCGGCGATCGAGAATCATGACAACCCCTTCATCGCTTTTGCGGCGAATCAGACGGCCGAAACCCTGTCGCCAGCGCAAAATCGCCTCTGGAATCGAATATTGGAAAAACGAATTTTCAAATGTTTCTGAACGGGCGGCGAAAATAGGATCTGATGGGACATCAAATGGGATTTTTGCCAAAATGACACACAGGAGTGAATCTCCAGGGATGTCTACACCCTCCCAGAACGATTTGGTTCCCAACAAGACTGAACGAGCACCTTCAGCACTGAATTGGGCCGTTAGCTGTTGGCGAGAACTGCCGGGTAATTGGGCCAGCACGTTAATGCCTTCTTTTTGCAGCGGGCCACTAATCGCGCTATAGGTATCACGAATCTGTTTGTTCGATGTAAACAGCACCAATGTGCGGCCGCCCAACGTTGCGGCCGTGTCGATGATCACCTGCTCTACATATTTTTGATAATACGGTTGGCTCGGTTCCGGCATGTCAGACATCAACCAAAGCAACGCATTCGCTTTGTAATCAAAGGGAGACCCCACCGCCATTTCATAGGCCCCTTCCGCCTTTAGCCGATCTCGAATATAGTCAAAGTTCGGTTCATCGTCGCCAAAGGCGGGTGATGTACGCATCGTGGCTGAAGTTAAAACAACCGTTTCCATTTTGTGAAAAATATGCTCTTCGACCAGCGGCCCAACGTGCAGTGGGGCGGCATGAATCGATAAGCTGTCTCTAAATGTTTCAGCCCAGTAGATATAATCTTCCTGTGGGGTCATCACAATCGCGTCGATGTTTTTGCGCAAGTCGCTTAACGTTTTGCGGGCGGACCCGATATTTTGCCAGTGTAATTCCCCGTCTTCTACTTTGTAATTTTCGAGGATGTATTCCATCCCTTCAAAGATTTTTTGTAGGTCTTTGACCATTTCATTTAGGGGCAGATTGAGGTTGTCCCAACTGCTCATCACCTCTTCCCATAGTGGCTCCATGCGCACATTCTGGGTCAGCCGTGTTTGTTGAGCAAAATCCCCACGCCCTTTTTTGCCGTCATTCATAAAGTAGGCCAACGTCGCGAAAAAGTCTTGGGCACGCATTTCCGCTAAATCTCCATTTTTACGAATGCTGTTGATGAGTCCATCAAGCCCTTCACGCTGGTCTTTAGGGATGGCATTGGTTTTGCCGGCCAGTAGTGACAAGGTGCCCGACTTTTCGCGAATGATGTCGGCTACCACACGATTGAACGTTCTTTTGTTGGCCTCAAAGCTGAGCCCATCGGTGACGGCCGGTTCTAAATGATGGGCCTCATCAACAACCAAGTCGACAAAATCAGGCAAAATATGATTGCCGGCCGAAATGTCAGACAACAAGAGAGAATGATTGACGATAACGATGTGGGCATGCTCTGCCCGTTGCTGAGCGATCCAGCGGGGGCAACGCATTTGGCGGCACGTCTCTTGTTTACAGGTGTCATTCTGGGCATTGATCTTGCCCCATGTCATACGGTCATCAAAATTGCGTAGCGTGATTTCGTTCATGTCGGCCGTATCCGTATTCGGCAACCAAACGAGCAATCGAGCATAGAGCGGCATATCGCTCGCTTCGCGCGGGCCGCTTTTACGCATCTGGTTAAAAATGCGGGTACACAGATAGTTGTAGCGCCCTTTGCGCACGGCCGTGCGCAGTTCAAACGGCAGAACCTGTTGCAACGTTGGAATATCTTTTGAAACCAGCTGATCTTGCAGGTTGATGGTTGCCGTGCTGACAACCACCCGACGGCCGTTGGTGACCGCCCAAAAGGCGGATGGCAATAGGTAGCCCACACTCTTCCCGGTACCGGTACCCGCTTCGACAAGCAGATGCTGGCCGTCGTTAAAGGCGTTGGTCACCGCATCAACCATCTCGACCTGCTGCTGCCGAAACTCAAAATTAGGGAACACCTTGCTAAAGTTGCCCCCTTCAGCAAACATGTCTAGCACGATATCGTTTTCGATCGCTTCTGGGACTTCGACCGCAGTTAGCTTTTCACCCTCTACTTTGCCTGGCCGGAAAAGTTCATCTAGATATTTGCCCGGCCGTTTGCCGTCTTTGAGCACCGTTTTCATCCGTTGGTTGTGCACGTCTAGAAAGAACTGAGACTCATCCCAGTTGACATTGCCGCCCGCTTCAGCGATCTCGCCTAATATCGCAATGTCTAGCTCCATCGCCTTTTCCATTAAAGCCATAAACAGTTCGGCCGTCATCAACACGTCATCTAAAGCTCGATGAGTCTGCCCCCCTTCAGGCATCGGCAGCTGTAGCTCGTTCGCTAAAAATTCTAGCCCATAGCGGGGCAGGTTGGGAAACAAGATGGTCGCTAGCGTTAGTGTGTCGACCGATCGATTACGCACCGCTAGGCTTTCGGCATTCAAAAACCCCATATCAAAACTGACATTGTGCCCCACAACGATGTGATCCCCGATGATCGTCTCGATCTTTTTGCGGATGGCAAACAGGGTCGGGGCATCATCAACCATCTCTTGGGTGATACCGGTAATGTCGGTGATGATGTCTGTAACCGGATCGAAGCTTTGGACCAAACTAGAATACTCGGCCGTAATTTCACCGTTTTCTAGTACAACAGCGGCAAATTCGATAATTCCGTTACGGCCTGCATCTAGGCCGGTTGTTTCGAGGTCAAGAATGACGTAGGAAGGCATAAATCAAAAGGATAAAGGGTAAATGATAAAGGCTGATCGGAAATGTCAGCGAGTTAGAAACCGATACCAAGACTGAGTCAGCCCTATGGATTGCGATTCTAAAGGTCGATATTCTAGCACAAATGTTTGCCTAAATGCGATTTTTAATAGGGAAGATACAGGGTTAAACTGAACCCAGCCTATCTTAAGCACCCTTGGTTTTGATCAACCGATTACTTTTCAAAAATCGGTATTTATTCAGCCGTTTGGTTCAGCTAGACAAAAGGATCTGCGTTCTGCGAAGAGATAAGCTAAAAACTGGGCCAATCCAACGAAAATAGTTGGGGTGCTGAATAAGTACAAAAATCGCCAACACTAATTAGGTGTAAACCTTGAACTAGCTGAACTTTGGGAAAACTGATAACCTCCCCAGCTATGTCAGACATTCACTACACATCAGCCAAAGAACTGGCCCGGATGATCCGGGAAAAAGAGGTGAGCGTTGCAGAAGTCATGCAAGCTCACATTGATCGCATTAACGCCACAAACCCGCAAGTAAACGGGATTTGCACCCTGTTGCCCGAAGATGAATTGCTGGCACAAGCGGCCGCCCATGATGCGGATTTAGCGGCCGGAAAAGAGGTGGGGCCACTGTTTGGCTTGCCCATCGCTGTTAAAGACCTGGCGCTGACAAAAGGGATTCGAAGCACGATGGGATCCCTGATCTACAAAGATTTGGTACCAGATATCGATGAATTGTTTGTGCAGCGGATGAAAGAGGCTGGGGCGATTATTATCGGCAAAACCAACACGCCGGAATTTGGGGCCGGCTCTAATTCGTTTAACAAAGTCTTTGGCATGACGCGTAACCCGTATGATTTAAGCAAAATAGCGGGTGGCAGTTCTGGGGGTGGTGCGGCCGCACTTGCGGCCGGTATGATCCCTTTAGCTGATGGGTCAGACCTTGGTGGATCGGTACGCAACCCACCAAGTTTTAACAACGTCTTCGGGCTGCGCCCATCACCCGGTCGTATTCCACGGGTACCTAATCTACAACCGTGGGGATCGATGCCGGTGCTGGGGCCAATGGCCCGTTCTGTTGAAGATGCCGGTTTATTACTATCTGTGATGGCCGGTTACGACGGCCGAGATCCGCTGGCTTTGCAAGGAGACACCAGCGTCTATGCCGGATCACTTGCGGCCGATATGCGCGGTAAAAAGATCGCCTGGACGCCTGACTTGGGCCGTTTGCAGGTTGAACCGGCCGTGATCGAAACGCTTGAAAAGAACCTCGCAATCTTTGAAGAGATGGGTTGTATCGTTGAGCGAGCGACCCCTAAATTAGAAGGTGGAGAAGAGGTTTTCCAAACGATGCGGGCTGCCAGCTTTGCGGCCGGGCTTTTAGAAGATTTGAAAAACCATGCGGACAAAATGAAGTCAACGGTGATCTGGAACATTGAAAAAGGGATACCGATGACGGGTCTAGAAATTGCAGCCGCCCAAAAAACACGGGGCATGCACTTTCAAGAGATGGTTCAGTTCTTTAATGAGTACGATTATCTGCTTTTGCCGACGGCTCAGGTTGTCCCATTCTCGGTTGATGTTGAATGGCCAAAAGAGATCAACGGGGTTCGCATGGAGACCTACATCGATTGGATGATGATCGTGAGTTTGATCACCAACACCGAACACCCGGCCGCATCTGTGCCTGGCGGATTTACGGCCGACGGATTGCCGATAGGGTTGCAGATTGTGGGTAAATATCGGGATGAGCTTAGCGTGTTGCAATTGGCTTATGCGTTTGAGCAGGCGACGAAGTTTGGCGAAAGACGGCCGGATATTAAG
>JAHDEB010000168.1:2692-4848 GCA_020629055.1 Chloroflexota bacterium | reverse complement strand
ACTTGTCACTTACTACTTATCACTTGATGTCAATACCGGCTCGTTCTCGATGGTTTCATCTTCCGGCTTGCGCCACAGCTTGCGTGAGAAATAGCTGATCGCCAGCAATACCCCACCAAACCCACTGAACAAAATCACCCGAACCCCTGTCGAAACATTTTCAAGGTCGACTAAGATCAGCTTGGCGATGGTCAGCAAGATGGTGCCGATACCCAGTTGGCGCATCAGCGGCCGGTCAAACACCATGCCTGCGATGAGCAGCCCGATGGCGTAAAGGGCCCAAATGCCTGAGATGAGACCGAGCGCATAATCAAAGTTTTGCACCTGAAATGCGATCCACATGAGGGCCAACAAGTGGGTGCCGATGCCGATGATGGTATCAAACGGTTTGTTTGAAAAGCGCAGGTCTATCAAAAGCAAAACGACCATCATCACTAGGCCAGCAAGTGCGGCCGGGCCGACAAATGGGGTGAAATCTTCACCCATTGAAATCATCCTGATAAACATGGTGATGGCGCCAACACCGGTTAAAAGAACCCCTTCAATTGAGAGAAACTGATCATCTAGCTGTTTTGCGACGACGTTTACGGCCAAGATCTGCAGTGCGGCAAATGCCAGCATGATGTTGGGCCATGTTAATTCCCCATCTGCGTCTAATCCGGCTTGGACAAGCATCGCCAAGCCGATAAATGCCACGGCTTGGTAGCGAAGCCATTTGTTGTCACGTAGGTGGCCGATAGCGAATACGGCCGCATGGATAATTGTGTGCAACAATAACCAATAGGTTTCTCCATCAAACAGACGGCTAAGCTCAACCCCTGTAACCGGCAAGGCGATTAGATGGGCCATGCCCTGATAGATGATTTTGCTGATTCCGGCCGATTGGACCCATGCGGTAATGACAAGCGCCAAGACAAACACGCTGCTTGCTAAGAAGTTTAGATTAAAGAAGACCGGGTCAACCTGATCATCAACAATCCCGCCCAGCCATAAGAACAACGACCAGACGAACAGAAGATGGGTTGCAGCCATCATCCATTTTAGATTGCGCCGCTGGCTGAACACCGCGAGTCCGGCCGCTTCGACAGATAGGGTGATGAGCAACGGTGCAGCGATATCTCCGTCGAATTTAAGCAGCGACATCGGTAACAGAATGGCACCGACTAAAAATAGAGGGACTTGGAATATTTCGAAACGTGGGTTCCGCCCAAGCATAAATCCGGCCGCCATATACAGCACGGCTCCTAGAACGGTGATCGTTGTCCATAACCCCACTCCGATATCGGGCCACAGGGGAAGAATCAACAAGATTGCTAGAATCGGCGATGTAGCGATGTACAGAAAATTTGTCCAATGAACCGGATGGGGGTTAATGACTTTTTCTTTGTCATTTTCTGTGATGGTGTAGGGGGCAAGCGCGGCCGGTTCTAAGCCGCGTCGAGCGTATAGCTGTTGCAGTAATGGGAAGATGCCAAAAGCCAATAGGCTGACCAAAATCGCTGCTTGCACCGATAGTTGATCAATAAGCTGTGGGCCATCGATGTTTGATTCGACCGCCATAATCGTTAGGGCGAACATGTAGATCCAGCCGATACCAAAAGCGGAAAACATAAGCCAGCGCCAGTTTAAGCGTTGGTAAATGGCAACCGCACCGACCAAAACAATGGTGACATAGCCAGCAAAAATCGCCGCCGAGGGATCGTCGGGTGCCACAAACGGTGGGACGAGCAAGCCTAAGATAAGGCCAACATAGGCCAACGGCTGTCTTTTTTGCCAAGCGGCTAGTCCGTAGGCAATAACGGTGATGGCAAATATGATCGGTAAGGTTGCAATGTCTGGAATAAGTTCAAACGTTTGGTTGCCAATATAAGTTGAAAGATAAAAGATGGCGATGCCGCCACCACTAAGAACTTGGCCAAATGACGGCCGATTTTTTGTTAGCGTAAGTCCTAATCCCAATAACATCGCACCGATACCATACCCGGCACCCAAGCGCAGACCATTGGTGACCCAAGGTTGGTCGTTTAGCCAAAAAAGTAGCGTGACGACACCAATGACCAACAAACCGATCCCCAGACGGCTGGTTAGCCATTCGATATCAGTTAAGTTTTTTTGCCATTGGGGTGTTTCACGCGGTGCATTTTCCCGTTTGGGTG
>JAHDEB010000168.1:0-2592 GCA_020629055.1 Chloroflexota bacterium | reverse complement strand
CTCAGGTAGGGTGGTTAGATGATAACATATTTCCAAAATGCCTTTTCAGGTATTGCGTATGGTTGGGGTGAATGTTCAAAGTTTGACCTGAAAGGTCTATGGGTAAGATTATGGGCTACAGGACCGGGATGTATTGGTAGTCGTTGTCCGATCTTTCGGAGCAATAGGGAGCAAGAGTAGGAAGGACGTTTTCTACAAGAATGCTATGAAATTGATGGAGGCTGATCGGGGTATGGTAATATTCGGCCGATGTCAGCAAATGAGCCGGAAAATGGCGCCCGAGAGGGCAAAACAAAAGGGGTGATCTCGAAGATTTGGTATATCTTTCGGGTTTTGATTGTCGCCGTCGTCTTGGTATTGATCAGCAAGCCGGAATGGCCCGCCTATGGGGAGACTGAGACTCAGATTTTAAATGGGGTGGGCCTGCGGCAATTTGATTTTGTTAACTTTTGGATCAACACCGTGGTGCAGAAACGCAGCGATGCGATAGCCAATAAGCACGGAGAGCTCACGGCCGAAGAACAGAGCCAAGTGGTACGTGACTTTGTGCAAAAGAGTGGGGAAATTCGCCGGTTAACCAATCAGCTGAAATGGGTGTTTGCTGACCCTGAAGAGACTGACCCAGATACCGCATCGGCCGAACTGCAGGCGCAAATCGCGCAACTTAGGGCTGAAATTACCGATCTGCAATCGTTAGCCGAGCCGATTTTACAGAACCAAGTTAGCACGGTTCTCAGCGACTTGGGCTTTGGCGGGGCAGGGGTCGTATTCCCCCCTGTTTCAGCCCACGTAACGCCGTTGCCTGCGGTGTTAATCGTTTCTAACCGGGATGAGATTGTGCAGGTGAAAGCGGTACCGATGCGCAGCGGCATCTTGCCCCCAGAGCGGACTGCGCTTGAGGCCAACATTATGCGAGACCCGGAGCTGTCTGCTTATGTTACTGATATCGGTGGATTAGGCTTTTACCCATCTTTGATTATTGAAACAGGCAATTTGGTATTTTTGGCAGATGTGGTCGCCCATGAGTGGGCCCATCATTGGTTTACACTGCGGCCGGTCGGCATTAACTACCTTTCTTCATCTGCGATGCGTACCATTAATGAAAGCGCAGCTAGCTTGATAGGCAAAGAAGTTGGGCTAGAAGTCATTCGGCGCTATTATCCAGAACTTTACGTGCCACCTGTACCCACGGCCGAACCTGATCAAGAATCAGAAGACCCTATTCCCGCCCCCACGCCTGACCCCGATCAATTTGATTTTCGGCGAGAGATGGGGGTGACTCGTGTGGAGGTTGACCGATTATTGGCAGAAGGGGAAATCGAAGCGGCTGAAGCATATATGGAAACCCGACGGCAGATGTTTGTGGCTGAAGGGTATAACCTACGGGTTTTAAATCAGGCTTACTTCGCTTTCCATGGGGCATATGCAGACGTTGGGGGGGGTGCGGCCGGCCGTGACCCGGTGGGGCCGCTTGTGGCCGATGTGCGGGCTGCTAGCGGATCGTTGCACGCGTTCATGCAAAATCTGTCAAGCGTCACCAGCTTGGCTGAATTAGAAGCGTTAGCCGACTCGCTAGAAGTTGGCCCGGCTGACGAACGCTAACGAATCATCAGCGGAAGATAGACGTCATTGTCCGACCCGACCGATCCGGCTACCAAAACCGTCTTGGTCATCGAGCCTTTTAATCCTTCATTATCTGTGACTTCAAGAATGACCGAATAAGAACCCTCGGCCGCATAAGCGTGGGACGTTGTGGCACCTTCACCGTAAGAACCATCGCCAAAAGCCCAAACGTAGGTTGTAATCGAACCATCATCGGTTGACCCGGTGGCATCAAATTGAACCGTTAAGCCGTCCTCGCTGGCTGGCGTACTGGTAAAAGCGGCGATCGGGTTGCCGGGCACTATTGAATCTTCCACAGTTAATGTCGTTGAAATCGCGGCTGGGTGAATGTTGTTGTTAAAAGCACCCGCCTCAGAGACAGCTGTCACACCGGTACCATAAACGATATAAGTGCCGGGGGTAATGGGGGCGGTCCAGCTAAATTCGAATGCCATTTCGCCGTCTTGTAAGATGGCGGGTCGCGCATGGGCAATCTCTAGGTCTCCTTCAAATTCTGAAATGCAGGTCACGTTTGTGTGGGCAGGCTCAGTCGTATCGGTGCAAGCCTCTGGGGTTTCACCACGGCCGCTGATTGTGCCAGCTTCTGTGGCGACATTAAACCCGGCCGTTGTGACCAATGGGTCTGCGGAGGTCCGCCGGACGGTGAAAACAAGATCGATTGTTTCACCCGGCATGATCGAATCAGGGGTTGAAAGTGTCAGTTCGGGGGTGTCGGTGCCGAAGTGACAGTTGCTGCAGGTACCACCCTGTTTGCCACTGCGCCCTGTACGGCCGTAGGGCCGTGCATACAGCACGCTGGCCATCGATATGCCGCTGAAAATGACGATGAATAAAATATAGAATAGTCTGTTCGATTTCATGGTGTGTCCTTGTTAAGCACACCAAAGGTAATCCCTAAAAAATGTGTGTGCGATGATCTAGTTTTAAAGGTAGGACTTTCGCTCTCCCCCTCCCAGCCTCCCCCGATGG
>JAHDEB010000167.1 GCA_020629055.1 Chloroflexota bacterium | reverse complement strand
GTGGAGCTAAGGAGACTCGAACTCCTGACCTCTTCAATGCCATTGAAGCGCTCTCCCAACTGAGCTATAGCCCCATAAAAGGGATCGGAATATTAGACAATATCCGACTTTAATGCAAGAAATTTACAGCATTCACTTAAACAATAACGGTTGCTGCCGGGACAAACTATTAATGCGAGTTTGCTCGCACGTTCATAAGTCCAGCTAACAGATGAGTTCAGAACGGTGCATATTGTGCTCTCAGCCGATGACACAAATTTCTGTCAAGGTAAACAAGGGTTTTGTGAAACACTTGTTTACACCGCTTTGTTCCTAATAGTTCTGATCAAAGCTTTTTAAAAGATTGTTATTTAGTTGAAAAATATGACTGGGGGTAAGCCCAGAGATAGACAGAAGGGTATCTAAGTCAGAGGGGCGTGTCAAGTTCTGTTAAAAAAAATCGGGTTCAATCCAATTTCTTACCCTTCCGTAAGGGCTCGTTCAAATTTGTATGCAGATTTTAGCTCCTTGATCGCAATTTGATAAAATAAAACAGCGGTGTGAGTCAATCCCAAATTAAAGTCGGTAATATAATTATGATCAACTCTTATTCTCAAAACTATAGAAGGCAAATGCGCCTGAAAATCTATCTTGCTGTAACAGCCCTTTGTCTTGTTCTCTTTCTAGCTCTGTTCAATACTCGGTCGGCCGAATCTCAAGAAGAGCCCGCTGCAACAAACATCATGTTTATGCCGATTATTTCGGGAGCCACGATTAACAGTGCAGACGCTTCTTTGTCCCGAAATGGCCACGACGGAAATACTTACAAATACACTCTCAAGTGGACGAAGGAAAATGCCCCAGAAGGCATCACCTATACCATCAAAGAATCTAGAAATCCGAACATGGACCCGGTCACAAACACATATTCAAGTGACATCAACGCGTTAAAACTTGCGCTGCCAGCAAGCACCAACAATGTGTACTACTACACCGTTCAGGCAGACAGCGTCAATGCAAGCGTTTCAGAACCATTCAAGGTAGTCGGTGCTTACCGGGATGACTTCGATGCAAATACCGGCTGGGACATACGTCGGCAGGACTTTGACGACACTGAAAATGTCATGTCTTATCAGGATGGCCATCTAAAAATGCATGTACGCGGCCGATGGGATTATTTCATCACATCCCCCTTGGCTGAAGCACCAGAGCCCCCCTACCGTATTTCAACCAGTGTCAAATTTGACGGTCCGGGCAACTTAAACACCTACGGGCTGATTTTCGGTGCAGATCACAACGGGAAAACTTGTCCATCGATCTTCCCTCCGGCTGGCAGGGCAGCCAATGTCGGTGGTAGCGCAGAATATGATATTTTGCCAACCACCGTCCGGGCACCCCAAGCAGCTAGCAACGTAGAAGACAATTGCTTAAACCATTATTATCGCATGATGTTCTTGTGGAAAGACGGATTTGACCAAATGCACGGACAATTCAAACAAATCAACTACCACGACGAAAACAATTCCGGCCGTGGCGATGCCCTATCTGGCACCTTAGAGCTAAAAGTTTCATCTGGTTCTGCCAACGAGTGGAATGACTGGTCAATCGAAGTCTATCCTGATGGACAAATCTTCGTCTATGGTGGCGCGGATCGGGTTTGGAGTGTGAATTCCGGTGGTGCATACATCAATGAACCATACTTCGGCTTCTGGGCATCTACCGACGAATATCCAGGATCTGACCCATTGTGGGACTTCCTTTTGATCGAGCCACTGGATAATTAAATTCAGACTTGTTTAAGCCTATGACAGAAGAAGGCGATTTAGCGGATAAACTTTTTATCTGCTAAATCGCCTCTTTTTTTGCCCACAGCCAGCCTGCAAAGAAAAGTCCAAGCAAAGTTGCTAACCCACCCCAAAGAAAGATAATCGGCCGAAAACGAAGCGAAACATCGTGGGCTCCGGCCGGTACACATATCGCCTGTAGGGCTGAATATGCGGTGACAGTCTCAGCGTCAGCGCCATTGATCGTTGCATTCCACCCAGGAAAGTTCGCTTCACTAATCACCAGCCAAGCAGCTGTCGCGGTTTCAACCTGTAAATCTAAATGGCCGCCCACGTTTTGTACTTCTGTCACGCTCCCATTCACCCCTTCTAAATTAGATGGGAGTGCGCAGGCGGAATCCTCTTCAAATAAAACAACATCTGCGGGATTAAAGTCAGGCTGATGTAAACGGGCATATTGAGCTTCTGGGTCTGCAATTGTTTCAGCCTGGTAGACAAGTCGCGCGTATGGCATGACGTTCGGCCGGGCATACACCCGTGTCGTATTTATTTCACTAATTAGCACCAGCCCATCCAAGCCATCTTCATCGGTTGTAAACTGCTCCAACCCCGATTCAGACACCACATGGGTTGCATGCAACAGATCAAACGCCTTACTACGCGGATCCGGCACAGAAGCAGCCAATCGGGTCACCGCCCCATTTTCTAAAGTGTTATAGCCAAAAACAGACCGCATCCCCAACTGCCCAGCCCCATTCTGCTCAAAAATATTGATCCCCCATGGCAAAATGCGGCCATCATGGATACCCGGAACACTCGCCGCTTCAAACCACAACGTCGCTGGGGTCATCGGCTGTGCCTTAATCAACTTTTGCCCGAATGCTCCCAAATCTAACAGGACAAGGCAGAGCAAGGCGGCCGACCCGATCTTGGCACGACCCGATCGTGGGTTTTGGACCACAAGCCAGTGCAGCAAGCCGATTACAACAAGCCAGACCGTCACGCTAAAGGCGCTGTTTTGTAACTGGTGCCAACGGCGGTTCAATATGTCTCCGTCGGCCGACCACCAGGTAAGCGCAAGGGAGGCGATAAGAATGAACCCGAGGATGAGCGCAACCTTTGCCACATCACGCAGAATTTTTTGGCCACCAAACGGCCGGTTAAATAGATCCCGTACCATCCAACCAAGCAATATGGGGGCAGCGAAAGCGAAGAAAAATAGCGCACGTCCTGGTGCACGCATCACCCGAAACGGCGGCAGAGTCACATACAGCAGCCGATAGACAAAGCCATTGCTGCCTAAAGCGATCATCATGCCAAAGAGCAATAATCCCACAAAAAATAGCGGCCAGCCGGTGTATGACCTTTGAAACAGCTGGACGATCACAACCCCGACAGCCAATAGGGCCAACCCACCAGCATAGGCGGTCAGTTCATCAAAATTTTCTGCACCCCAATAGCCAATGACGGCCGGTTCACCGAAAAATTCTGGCACCAGCAAGGTCATCAGCTGCCGCCACGGAAGCGAAAATCGGGTGGCAAAATTGTAGCCCCCCTGCGATACGCGGCCGGACCGTTGAATCAGTTGCAACGTGGGCCAAAGCTGCACACTCGCAATCCATAAGCCCAACAAGAGAGAAACAGCGCCAAATTTAGCCGCAAACCAGACATTGCGATCAACCTGTTGCCACCAATGCCAACCGATAAAAAGCACCCATATCATGCCCAAGTACAACAGTGTGGTTGTATGACCGGCTAAGATCGCCAATGCCCAAATCAACCCAGCAGCAGCCACATAACGCCATTGTTTATGGTGCAGTCCCCTGCTTGTAGCAACCAACAGCCACGGGAGCCATACGTGCGTTGCTAAAAAGCCAACGTGCCCAGCATAAATACGGCTAGCAAAAAAGCCGCCCGCCATAAACGCAACACCTGCCAGCAGCGATCCCAACCCGACGCCGAAAAAAATCGGCTGCTTGTCATCCGCTTCGCGACCCAGCGCCTCGACGAGACGAGCCATCCCCCAACCCGCTATCCACAGATGAAATAGATAATAAAAGCTAATGCCGATATTGATCGGCATGCCAAAGACAAGCCAATTGGGTAGGTAAAAAAAGGCGATTTGCGGATTGTGCAAGAAGGGAGATCCGGCGAAGTGGCGTGGGTCCCAAAATGGTATTTCGCTTTTAAACAGACTATTGCGTACAAATTCCCACCATGGGTAAAACAAGCCACGCATATCCGCAGAGCCCAACGCCCAACCTTCGGCCGGAAACAGGTCGACATTAAGCCAAACCAGCGCCAAAACGAGCATAAAAACCGGGAGTCTAAAGTTTCGCTTGCTACTTATCATAATCGGTCAGCAGCACAAAATTGCCGGGTTCCCCATCAACGGGCAAACGCTCTTGGGTGATTAGATCATACATACCGGCCATCAATTGCACCGGCTGACCCGTAGGCAAAACCAGCGAGTGTGGGTCCCGAATCAAGGTACCAGGCTCCCAGCGGGTGGTCGGATTGATGCCACATTCAGGAGCTGAATCGTGCTGAGTAACCAAGTTTCCATCGGCGTCTACCGCATGCACAAATGCCTGAAAGTTCCGGTTAAAGTATTGGTGTACGTCCCAATACAGCACCACTTCAACCCCATTGTCGTTTTCAAGGAGCCGGTATCCGGCCAATGAAACTTGCTCCCCCAATGGAACATCAAGCCGAATACCGTCAAACGTTCGGGGTTTACTAATTTCTTCAGGGGTAAATTTACGGCCGCCCAATTCTGTGACTGCACCATATCCGTACAGACCGTTTCCAATCGTTTGCCGGGCACTCCTTTGAAGGATGTCAGATGCAAAGGCGACCTCGTCTTGCACATTTTCAGCGAGCAGAAAAAGATCGGCCGCCCCGCAATGGGTCCGATCCGCCTGCGCCATATACCAGTTTGTTATCTCCTCCTCTTCGTTGCTCGCATACACCAATCCTTCTAAGTCAGCTTGCCCCAGATTGCGCCAACCAGCCTGATACGGGAAACCAAACAGACCAAATTTAGGGGGTTCGTCCCATGTGGTCCAAAACAGGGTTGAATTCGGCCGAGCCGATTCCCAATTGCGCTGAACCTCCCCCGGTCCCCAACTGAACAGCAGCCAAATGTAGCTGGCGCAAATCACAAACCACAATCCGAATCCCACTTGCCCCAATCGAAGCAAAACAGTCGATCGAGATTGGGCGACCTCTGCCAACTTGACCAATCCCACGGCGGCCAGCAATGTCAGCCCAGGAAAAAATGTGTAGACGTGGGTTCGTGGCACAGAGACGATACCGATATAAAACAAGAAAGGGGCTAAGAAGAGCAAAACGGCCGCAAATCTCACCATCCAATCTTGCCATTTAAACCATAAAGAAATTAAACCAGCGACTGCAAACCCGCTCACCCCGACAATAAACCAGCTACTGTTGTAAAAAGTAACCATTTGCCATACGTCACCCAAACTGCCCCCAGAATCGGTGCCAACCCGTTCATTCAGCAGGTACCCCAATGTGTTTTGAAAATCGGGCCCTAGGACGAATGGAACATAGAACAGTGCCAGCATGACGGTGCCAATGGCAGTGGCCAAAGCAACTTCTCGCCATGGAAAATGGCGCTTTGAAATCCACCGGCACAGGAGCAGGGTTAAACTTGCCGGAGCGAATAAAATCGCATCATAGTGAGATAAAAGCCCGGCCGCCAACAAACCTGAAGCCAATGTTAAGTCGACCCTTCTCCCTTCTGCCCGGTAACGCTCAGCGGCCAGAACCGCCCCCAAGCCCCACATCATCACCAAAGATTGATATTGGACGACACGGCTGAACGCCACGTGAAACCCGACAATGGCGAAGAGAGAGGTCGCTAAAACGGCCGTCTGTCGGCCGAACCAACGCTCGCTTAACCGGTAAAAAATCGCCAACGAAAATAAATTGCATAGCAAGAAAGGGAGACGCACCCACACATCGTTGATTTCACCCAGCAACCCCCACATCCCCATCGAGAGCAAGATTTCCATCGGCCCTTTGCGATGCAGCAATAACTCGACCCCATCCCCAAGCAAAGCATCGGCCGCACGTACCAGTACAATCCCTTCATCCCCTTGGATCTCACGATAGCCGAACCAAGGGAGACGCAAAATCAAAGCGATGGCCAGCGGCAACAAAAACCAGCCCCAACGGGACCAATCTTTGCGCATACCGGGTAAAACCTCTGCCGGAATACGCCAAATATAATGCTGGGTCAGGCGTGCGTTGACGCTAACCAACAGCAAAAGAACAAGCATTGGAAAATTAGTTTGCAGAAAGGTATCGAGTAAAACCAGCGTCAGCAACATCGCCAAAGATCCGGCCAATGAAAGGAACAGAGCCTCGGCCGTCCAAGCATCTTCCCCCCATAAATAAGCAGACCCAGCCCAAATGAACCCTGGCAGCAAAAGGCTAATCAATCCAAAAACGGATGAAAATGGTTGCAGCAGGCTAAGTACGACCAAAATAACCAAAATGACGATTTGGTTCACGGCGAGAATTCTTTTTTCGCTTTCCTCTAGTTCTGTCACTCCCCCATTTTACCCTACCCACAGATGTAAGCCCTAAATTTTTCCTAAACCCTATCTATTCAGTCAAATTTAAAATTAATTGTCTGAATTCTTCGATATGGTCCAAATCAACATCAGGCATCATCAACCCATCTTTTACCCGGCCGCCATCAAATTGAAGCCCCATCGGGCTAATCGAAAGGTCACGCGAGCGGGTAAAAATCTGCAGGCTGCGCAACATACGGTCGTTTGACCAGTTGTCGTCAATAACCTTGGGTTGCCCCTTAATTTCGATATTGTCAGACAACATCCAGTTATTTTGCTGAGGGGATGAGAAGATCAAACGGCGATTTGTGATGACCAAGCGCCATTTTAGATAGCGAAAGTTCTCAAAAACCGCGTAGACAAACCAACCCGCTAACAAAATAAGCGGTATCGACATGTTTAAAATAGGGGTTCGAAACAGCCCAGTGTCCCACCCAAAAAATCCGATGACCATCGAAGCCAAAATCGCAATTAGCAACAAATTTAGCCCATAGTTCGAAAACATATAAGAACTAAAGTTGCGATACCATGATTGATAGACAACCAGTCGAACCGTTTCATTTTGGCTCAATTGAATGTCAGTGACGCGACTAGGCAGAAAAGCGCTATGAAACGCTTCCGGTAGAATGTAATACCAAATCCGCTCGAGACGAATGGCAGTTGCTCTCGCACTGTCCATTCGCCCTTCTGCGGCTGCGCTCTCTAAGTCGCTTAAATTTGAGGGATGAATGGTCACGATCCTTTAAAGGCTCCCAAAAATCTGCTTTTATTATTTACCGTTTTGGGCCGGAATATTTAGCTGCTCGCCAACAAAGATCATATCTGTATAGCGATTATTAGCTGCTCGTAATGACTCTAGCGAAACACCATAAGCGTTCGCAATCGTCGATAGAGTCTCTCCACCTGCGACTGTGTGAACCCCCCGAACCAGAATATCTCCGCTTGTGGTAGAACCCACCGTGCCTGGTAGTGGGGCCACAACGCCGGTCCCACCGCCGTTTCCAGCCCCGGGAGTTGCCTCTGGGAAAATAACGACGGCCGTCGGTGCTGGCAAAATCACAGTTCCCGAATTACCCGATGTCACTGAATCTTCGATGAGTACTGTCGTTGAATCAACAAATTCGCGCAATTCGACCGAAGTCTGTGCATTTTGCAGCCGTGTGTTCAACCAATTAGGCAGCATGGTATCAATCAGCCAGCCAACAACGATGACAATAATCAAAACCCCCAAGAAATAGCTGAGGATACTACCAAGTGATTTCGCAGCTAAATCTTGCTTGAAAATTAGATAAAAGAGCCACGCGACACCGATTGCTAATGGAATAAAAATAAGGAGATTTGCTAAATTCATGACAGATTACTATTTGCTAATATTTCTTAATAATGTTGATTGATTATTCTTCGATCGGTAACAACAACAGCGGATCGACAAATCCATCAGCCACTTTGCTGTAAACGGTGTAGTGTACATGGGGACCAGTTGCGTTACCGATCGCCCCCATCACACCTACCGCCTGCCCGCGTTCAACCTGCCCTTCAGGGACTAAATATGATCGTGGGTGCAAAAGCGAAACAACCCATTCATCGTTTTCAATCCGAATCGTGGTGTTGTGCCATTGATCAGTGTAAGTTGTAACGTACCCTGGCATCGGTGCTTGTAAAAGTGATGACAATTCCCAGTTAGAAATATCTAACCCTGGCAAGGCATATGAACAGCCATGCACATCTTGTGTCAAAACGGGTGCGTCTACAACCGGATTTAATTTAGGTATCAGCTCAGGATCTGCATTAAACGGTGGCGATACCAAACAGGTTTCACCGGCCGGCAATCGATCTCGAGAAAAGGCCATAGCGGCCAAACTATTTACATGGATGCTTGTAAATCGGTACGTTACCCAATCATACAAACGGGTAACCATATCAAGCAACGCTAACGAAAAAGAGGTCGATTCACCATTGACTTCGGCATCGTCTAATTCCTCAAATTCACCGTCACCACGCCCATTTTCATCATGCAAATCGGCACCATTTCGCGTCATCCCTTGTAATGCCAAATGGACCGGCCAAGCACCTAATTGCTCAACACGTACAGTGCCTAGAACAATATCCTGATACAGCATATTTTCATGTTCGCTGTCGAACCCATTCATCACATATGCTGAATTATTAGGGTCTTGCGAATTCGCAGCGCCAACACCAGCGTTATATGCAAAATAACATTTTTTGATCAATGCCGGATTTTGGGTTTCATACCTAATCTCCGGGCATCTTTTTTTAAATTCCTGCGCCCCAATTACCAATTGCTCAGTGACCTGAAAATCATTGATCGGGCCAGGCTCAAAACAAGGTCGTTCACCAGATTGAACCAAATCATATGCCCCGATGATACCGGTGCACAATGTGGGATTTACCGCTTCCATGCCAGCTTCTTTAAACCACAGCACAAGCGGCACCTCACGAGGAATATCATGACGTTTAGCGATCGTATCGACTATCGGTGCCCATTTAATCGCTTTGGCCTGAATTTCCGGCGACAACGCATACTGAGTCTGCATATAGTAGTCAGATCCACGTAATAAGCCCAGCGCCAAGAAAAGCAAGACGAAGGAGTCAAGTACGCCGCGCATCATGCCAGCGGTCAATTGGTAAGGTGAAATACCGAGGGCCGGTAAAAGGACTAAGCGAAACCAATCTCTTAGCCATTCAGGGAACAAAAAATACCCTATATCTACTAGGGACATGGCAGCATTATAGCTTTACATTATGTAAACCGTCAAGCGTTATGTTAAGTGTGTTTAAATTCACTACCAGAGGTAGAGAGGACAAATTGGCTACTTTCTCTCTGGTTACAGAGGAACACCCCACAGCCAAGGTAAGATTCTTAGTAAGGCCAACGCCAACAACCCCAAACCGATGCTGTAGCCTAGCATTCGGCCTGATGTCGGACGCAGGGCCCCCTTTCTCAGAGCAAGCTCAAGATGGCGCTCGGACCAGACCATAACCCCCAGCCATATAATCCCGAGCCCAAAACCGCTAAAACGAGTCAATGCATGAATCGTAAAATCATACCATCCTGGCAAACGTAGGTTTTCATTGGTTACCCAAACAAGATTAACGTAGAGCATTAAGGTGTATAAACTATAGAAAGCCCATGCAAGTGCGAGCAAAATAACCGCCCACCACAAATATTTTTCAATTTCAGGCCAAACTGGCGTGCGCCATTCTTCTCGCTGTCTCTTTCTAAACATAAAAATAAAAAGACCTTTCAGGTCAAAAACTCGAAAGGTCAACGTAAACTTGAATGCGGTCTTTTAATTCAGGCCGGTGTAGGCAAAACCTTGAACTTGCTACAAGATTGTGAACAAGAAGGGCGGGCCAACAACTGCTCAGATGGGTCTATTTACCCCGAAGGCGTGGGTCCAATGCATCTCGCAAGCCGTCGCCAATAAAGTTAACACTTAGCACGGTTAGCGAGATCGCTAGCCCTGGCCAGAACACCCGCATCGGGACTAGGCGCATATAATCGCGTCCTTCAAAGATCAACCTTCCCCATGTCGGAAAGTCTGAGGGGAAGCCCAACCCTAAGAATGAAAGGGCGGATTCGGTGATAATCGCGTTTGCCACACCAACGGCCGAAGCGACCATAACAGGGCCCAAAACATTTGGGAAGATATGTCGTGTCAAGATTCGGCGGCGCTTCGTACCGATGCTAATCGCGGCTGTGACAAACTCCGCCTGCTTCACAGATAGCACTTCACCGCGAACCACTCGGGCAACAGCCATCCAACTCAGCATACCCATTACCGTCACAATCATCACAAAGATACCTAGTTCCGGCCCCATCAGAGCGCGTAAAGCGTCACGAAAAAGGAGGGTAACAACTAAAAGCAATGGCAAGATGGGTAACGCGAAAAACATATCCGTAATACGCATTAATGGGCCATCCAAAACAGGAAAGTAACCGGCTAGGATACCAATTGTCGTTCCGAAAACAACGGAAATCGCCATCGCCGTGAAACCGACCATCAGCGAGATCCGACCACCTGCCATCATCATCGCGAATAAATCTCGGCCGATCGCATCGGTCCCAAAGAAATGTTCCCGACTCCCATCTTGGTTTAATGCGGTTAGATCACTAAATTGTGGGTCAATGCCATATAAAAAGGGGCCAATAACAGAGAATAAGATAAGGAGGATAAGAATTGCCAATCCTGCCATCGCCCCTTTATGCTTACGAAACTGAATCCATACGTCTTGCCAAAGGGTACGAACTTCCCCTAATTCTTCTGCTTCTTGTGTGCCTAAACTTGCTGGAGTTGTAACTGCCATAATTTTATAAGTAATAACGGTTAGTTGCTGATATGCGGTTGAATAAACAATCTGCTAATCCTCAACTAAACCCTATTTTTTAATCGTATCGAATCCGTGGATCAAGAATACCGTACAAAACGTCGGCAACAATATTGAAAAGAACGATCAATATCGCAAAGATAAATGTAATTGTTTGAACAGCCGGGATGTCACCATTTTGAATCGCAACAATCAGAAGCTGACCAATTCCATTAATCTTAAAAATCTGTTCGGTAATAATGGCTCCGCCAAAAATTCCAGGGACCTGCAGTGCCAACAGCGTTACAACTGGAATCAGACTATTGCGCACGACGTGGACCATGACAACGCCCCATTCGGTTAGACCTTTAGAACGAGCGGTACGCACATAATCTAAATTTAGATTGTCTAGCATCGAAGAACGCATAAACCGACTGATGACCGCCGCATTGAAGAAGGTCAACACCGTTACAGGCATGACAATCTGCTTAACTTGCTGCACGAAAGATGACCAATCTGTGACTTCAAGCAGCGGATCATAAAATGTTGGTAGCCAACCACCCCAAACACTAAAGATATAGATAAACAAAATACCTAAAACAAAAGTGGGGACAGAGTAACCGATTAAAGAAAAGAAAGAACCGAGGTTATCAATCCACGAATATTGATTATATGCGGTGATGATTCCCAATGGGATCGCCAACAAAGCGCCAAATATATAGGAAAGTCCAAGGACCCATAGCGTTTGCGGCAACCGCTCAATAATCGTGTCAAACACCGGTGCCCTAGACTGCCAAGATAAGATTCGGATCGGTGGAGGGTTGTTGACTTTATCGCTGTAATCAAAGACCTGAATCCCTGTAACATCTTCAAAGATAAATTGTGGCTCGATGATGAAGAATTGTTTCAGCCAAAGCCCATACTTAACCATGATGGGTTCGTTAACTCCCATCGCCTCACGCATCGCTTCTCGCACCTCAGGAGGAACGGTTAAAGGCAAGTTACCAGTAGGATCACCTGGAGCAAGATCCAATACCAAGAAAATCACCAAGCTAATGGCAATCAAGGTTGGAATAGCAACAAGCAATCGACGAATAATAAATCGAACCATTTTGAGATCCTTTCTAAATCAAAAATTTAAGATTGAAGACTCAGGAGATATCATGATAGCTTCAATCTGCAATCCAAAATCATTGATTTTATTTTTATAGATTTTTAGTAACTATACAGGTGCCTGGGCTTGCTTCTGCTCCCCTAGCCCGACCCAACCATGTTGGGTTTAAGCTAAACTTGGTTTAGCCGCTCATAGGAGGGGAACCAACCAGACCTGTATAGTCACGATTTTTATAAATTTAAAGGAGGGACAACCGATCGGTTGCCCCTCCTAATACAACGATTAAGCCGATAAGACTGAAACGTTGCAATAGATCAGTGAAAACTAGTTCTCAGCGCGTGACCAGTCAGCGATGTTCCAAAGCTCAGAGTCCCAAGCGTTGATACGAACACCAAGGATGTCGTTACCAGAAGCTGATACTGAACCACGATGTGTCAATGGAATCATTGCACCGTCTTGAACAAGGAAGTCGTTCAATTGTTTAACGATTTCAGCACGCTCAGCTGGATCACCAGTTTGCGTTAGAGTCGTGTGCAATGCGACATACTCATCATTGACGTAACGTGGAACATTAGAGGTACCCCAGCTGTTGTCTGGACCTGGGATTTCACTTGGAACCCAGCTACCTAGGTAACCTTGAAGGTCTTGACCAGATGCACAGTTGGTATACATCTCAACGTCAGCGTAGAACTTAGCATATGTGTCTGGGCTTGATGGGTCGCCACCAAAGAAGACAGATGCGTCGATGTTGCGCAGTTCGGTGTCAACACCGATTTCTGCCCACCATTGTTTGATCAATGCTTGGTACTGTTGACGTACAGCGTTGGTTGAAGTTTGGTACAAGATGTTCAATGGGATGCCGTTGTATTCACGAACACCATCGCCATCACTATCTAAAACACCAGCTTCATCTAACAATGCGTTTGCACCAGCGATGTCTTGTGTCAAACAAGAGTTGTTCGCAGTTGAAACGAATGCTGCCGGAGCAGGAACGACGTTACAAGTTGGGTTAGCCAAGTTTCCATAGCCGATGGTGGTTAGAGTACCACGGTCAACAGCCATTGAAAGTGCTTGACGGATTGCTGGTTCTTGCAAGAAGCGATGCGGATTGGTTCCGTCTAGGTATAGAGAACGATCATCACCAAGTTCTGGGCTGTTGTCAGTCCAGTTGATCATAATACGCTCAACACAAGTACCGAAAGAGTTCAATACTTTACCGTTTCCAGCCAATTCCATAGCGCTTAATACTTCAGGTGGAACCTGAGTATTCCAAGCGTAGTCAGCTTCGTTGGTCTCTAGTACTGCACGGGCTGCGTCTTCAGCAGAACCGCCACCTTTCATGAATACTTCGCTGAAGTATGGTTTGTTAGGATCGCGATAAAAGTCATTTGGCACATAAAGTACAGAGTCATTTGATAAGAACTCAGCAACTTGATAAGGGCCTGTTCCAACTGGAGCAAAGTTCTCTTCTGTACATTGCGCAGCAGCTGCACCGATACAGTCTTGGAATTGAGCACGTTGAAGGATAGGAGCTGTATGAGCAACAAATGCTTCATATGGATATGGACGAGCTTCTTTGAAGATAATTTCAACAGTGGTGTCGTCTACAGCGGTAATGGTGTCAATCGCTTCGAACAAGTTGCTAGCACCACAACCGGTTGCTGGGTCGATGCAATACTCATAGGTAAAGACAACGTCATCTGCGGTGAATGGGGTTCCGTCACTCCACATGATGCCATCTCTTAAGGTCCATGTAATCGTGGTCAAGTCAGCTGAGAAACCACCGTTTTCAAGGGTTGGAATTTCTGCAGCCAAGGCTGGAACCAATGCACCGGTCTCGCTAAATTTAGCAAGTGGCTCGAGAATTACAGAAGAAGCCTCGATTTCTTTTGTACCACCTGATTGATATGGGTTCAGGTTGGTTGGTGCTTGCCAGTAGATGAGGGTCAAGCGATCGCCGATACCGCGAGCGCCGCCCGCAACTTCAACTTCTACTTCTTTAACAACTTCTACTTCTTTAACAACTTCTACTTCTTTAACAACCTCTTCGACCACGGTTTCAGTTTCAGTTACAACACGAGTAACCTCAACTTCTACGGTACGAGGCTGGCAAGCTACGATAAACAAGCCTACCAAAACGAACAGTACAAATAACAAACTTTTCTTCATTTTTTCTTCTCCTTACAGAATAGATTTTGAAGACATTAAAC
>JAHDEB010000166.1 GCA_020629055.1 Chloroflexota bacterium | reverse complement strand
CCCGATCTCGAATCAAATAAATATAAGGGGGGACTAATCAACGGGGGGAACGACTCCCCATCTTGGACGACAGTGTGTAAAATTCTGTCATGAAAAAATTCGGCCGCCCCTTCATTTTAATCTTTGTTATTTCGATATCGCTTGCTGCTTGTCAGATTGAATATGTTTCACCGAGTCAAGAGCCTGACCCGACGAGCGTTCCCCCTGCAAATGGGGTGGATGAGCCTGCGGAAGCAGCCATAGAGCCAGCCCCCACAACAGACGCTGCGACAGACACAGAACCGGTAGACCAGTCGGATAACGCAGAAAGCGAGCTAGAACCGGCCGAAAAAGAGCCAGTGGATGAAGCGTCACCGGCCAGCGATGTTGAAGAGACAGTTGAAGAGGAACAAGAAGAAGGGGCATCTTTCGCCCCACCTGCTGCACCTCTTGTTTCTCCCATCAGCCAAGCACCAACTGAGGCGATGTTGGAGTCGGCTCGGCAATTGGCGACCAACTTGCCTTCAGAGAGAGATGATATTGAGCTAGCGAAAGGATATTTGGGTGTAACCGATGAGATGATCGACGCATCCTTGCCACAGTTGGGGATCGAATATCAAATCGGAGATGTCATCGAGTTCTCTGTCAATAATTTTAACGTCAACACCTATGACAGCGTCAATGCAGAGCTGCTTGGAATCAGTGAACACGGTTATTTTTGGTTTGATGAAACTGATGGAAACGGCCGGCCGACATTGGCCGAAGTTGCTGATGCCGGGGCTGAGTTCGATAAAATCTACAACGATGTTTCGCGCTTTTTTGGCACCGAGGTTCAACCTGGGATCGACGGCCATTTACGCGTTCATGTGCTCAATGCATCCCCATTGACTTTATGTTCTTCCAACCCGTGCGGCCTTTTGGGTTATTTTAGTAGTTCAGACAGTCTGCCTAAGGCGGTAAATAACAATTCGAATCAAAAAGATATGTTTGTGATGAACGGGTCTGACTTTGGGAGTGCCAGATATTTGTCAGTCCTTGCACATGAATATCGCCACATGATCGAGGCGAATTACGACAACAATGAGATCGATTGGGAGGTTGAAGGGTCGGCCGTATTGGCCGAAGATCTGGTCCGTGGAACAGGAGACGCGATTAATCGGGGCAATTCCTTTTTAATTGACCCAGATCAGCAGTTGAATAAATGGACCGACTTTGGCAGTGGGACCCATTATGGGCAAGGATATATGCTGAATCGCTTTATTTACGACCGGATCGGGACAGATTTATATCGCGAATTTGCCCAAAGTCCTTTGCCCGGTTTAGAAGCGTTGACCGATGTGGCGCAGTCGGCCGGTTTGCCATTTAACGGGGAAGATATTTGGCGAGATTGGCTGGTAGCCCCAGCGATTCAAGATTTCCCTGTGGTGCCGGATCAATACCCAACGCCTAATAATGCAGTCACTGTTTTAGGCGAATTGATCAGCCGTAGTTCTTTCGAGATCGATACGACGGTCAATCAATATGCGGCCGACTACTATCAATTTTCACCACAGACCGCGTTTACGCTTGATTTTCAAGGTGATTCTCTGGTTCCGCTCTTGGACGTTCAGCCACGCTCTGGCGAACATATGTGGGTGGCCCGGCGGACAAATAACAGTGTAGCCCGGCTAACCCGATCGTTAGATTTAACCGATGTTCAGATCGCCACGCTTGAATACGATGCGTACCGAGATATCGAAGAAGGGTATGACTTCGGTTATGTGGTTGTATCTGCCGATGGTGGGGTTACATGGCAAGAGCTCCCCTCGGCCGCCATGGATGGGTTGTCTCCTTTAGACGACCCTGGAAACAACGCTTTTACCGAACGGTTCTTCACCGGCCGGGGCGAACAATGGACCCAACATTTCTCTGATTTAACCCCATGGGCGGGTCAAGAGATTCTTTTACGCTTTGAGTTTGTGACTGATCCGATTCTAAACTTTGACGGACTGGCGATTGATAATTTGAAGGTGCCTGAAATCGGCTATTTTGATGATGCCGAAAAAGATACCGGATGGGTGGCCGAAGGCTTTGTGCGCTCAACCGGTTATATCCCCCAAACTTGGCATTTGCAGCTGGTTTATGCTGAATCAGACGGGGTAACGGTTGAAAATATCCCGGTCGATGAGACCGGCCGTGGGACGATCGAGGTGAGAGCCACAGATGCGGCCGACGGCCCGATTCTGATCGTTGCAGCAACCGCTCCCGTCACGTTAAACGAGGCCTCTTACCGTTTAGGCGGGCGATAATAGCTACGTTAGTGCAAAATCAACAGCAGCTTCCGCATGGATGAGGGTGGTATCAAAAACAGGAATCGTGCAATCTTCCGCTTTAACGAGCAGGCCGATTTCTGTGCAGCCTAAGATGACACCTTCAGCCCCTGCCTTCGTCAAACGGTCGATAATTTCAAGATAAGCCTGCTTTGATTCTGCGTTGATTTGCCCAATCACCAGCTCTTCATAAATGATGCGGTGTACTGTGGCCCGGTCTTCGTCGTTGGGGACAAGAACATTCAGCCCATGCTGGTCGATGAGTCGTCCTTTATAAAAAGACTGTGACATGGTGAAGTCTGTTCCTAACAGGGCGATATTGTTGATTCCGGCCGCCTTGATCGCATCGGCCGTGGGGTCCGCGATGTGGATAAATGGAATTGAAATCGCACTTATGATCGCGTCAGCCACTTTGTGCATCGTATTTGTACATAGCACGACACAATCCGCACCCCCTGCCTGCAAATCGGCGGCCGCTTTTGCCAACGCTTCTCCTGCTTCCTTCCAAGCGCCCTGCATCTGAAGCTCTTCGATTTCAGCAAAATCAACAGAATGCATCATGCTGACCGCAGAGTGTAAGCCCCCTAAACGCTCGCGAACGGCCTCGTTGATAATGCGATAATACTCAATCGAAGATTCCCAACTCATTCCACCCAATAGTCCAATTACTTTCATTCCTTTTGTCCTGTTCTAGTGCCTTATTTAACATCGGTGTGACCTATGTCATCTTCTCGGATTCTAGCTGCTTTCTCTATGATGATTCTATGTCAAAATCTCGCCCTTTTGCAGCCCCATTTCAAACTGAAGCAAATAACTACTCGTTATACGGCTTTTTGTTTGGCTTATGCTTCCCGATTATCGGGACAACGATTTCCGTTTATACCCACTATGATTCGGTCCGTTTAAGCAATTATCTGCCAGCGATTAAAGCCGACCCTTTGTTATGGATTATCGCTTTAGCCCCGATCATTTTAGCCATTTTTGCCAGAATTGCCGGAGTTCGCCAAGACCAAGTCAAACGTACCGTCGTAGATCTTGAAGATTCGATCCAACTGTTGAATGAGACAACTGTTTCTAAGGAGATGGCCGAAGCGGCGACGAAGGCGAAGTCAGAGTTTTTGGCAAATATGAGCCACGAGATTCGAACACCGCTCAACGGGGTAATCGGGATGACCAGCATCATGCTCGACACGCCGCTCACAAATGAGCAGCGGGATATTATGGGGACTATTCGACGGAGTGGTGACAGTCTACTGACCCTGATCAATGACATTCTTGACTTTTCGAAAATCGAAGCGGGGCAGCTAGATTTAGAATGGGCAACTTTTGACTTGGCGCAATGTATTGAAGATGCACTTGACCTTTTGGCGCCAAAAGCGGCTGATAAAGGATTAGAGCTAGCATACATTATGCGTGATCCCACGCCACACTTTATTGTTGGTGATTCAACCCGGTTACGCCAAATCTTTGTCAATTTGGTGGGGAACGGGGTTAAGTTTACCGAGTCAGGCGAGGTCGCAATTTATGTCGATAGCCAACAGATGGATGACGGCCGATTTAAAATCCATTTTAAGGTGCAAGACACCGGGATCGGCATCCCGGCCGACAAAATCGATCGGCTTTTTAAATCATTTAGTCAAGTTGATTCTTCGACCACGCGTAAATTTGGAGGAACCGGCTTAGGGCTGGCGATTAGTAAAAGCTTATGTGAATTGATGAACGGCTGTATGTGGGTTGAAAGTGTATTTGGGGAAGGATCTGCGTTTCAATTCGACATATTGGTCGAAGCGGTTGATGAGCCACCGAAAAAATATACGCGTGCCGACTTTGACCTTAAAGGTAAACACGTTCTGGTGGTTGACGACACAGAAACCAACCGAATCATCTTAAAATACCAAACGGAAACATGGGGAATGATCCCTCATTTAGCAGCGTCAGCAGCTGAGGCGATTACATTGCTTGAACATGATCTAAAATTTGACCTTGCGATCTTAGATATGCAGATGCCAGAAATGGATGGGACTGAATTGGCGACCATTATGCGTACTCGCTTTGCGGACCAAAAAATGCCGATTGTGTTGCTCACTTCTTTAGGCCGGTTAGAAGATCAGGGCTTGTTTGACCAGCAGCTAACCAAACCGATCAAACCATCTTATCTGTTTAACAGTCTAAGTAAATTGTTTGTCGAGAATTCTGAGGAGCTACCGGCAAAACGTTCGGCTGAATCTGAATTTGATGGGAAGCTAGGCGACATCCATCCTTTAACTATTTTATTGGCAGAGGACAATAAGATTAACCAAAAAGTAGCGACTAAAATGCTGACCCGGATGGGGTATACGGCCGACATCGCCAACAATGGGGTAGAGGCGTTAGAAGCGCTGCGACAAACCCGTTATGATGTTGTTTTGATGGACGTGCAAATGCCAGAGATGGACGGAATGGAAGCGACAACGCGCATCATTGAAGAGTGGGATGTGGCCGATCGACCCCATATTATTGCGATGACGGCCAATGCCTTAGCTGGGGATAGGGAGCGTTTCTTGGCGATTGGAATGGATGATTATGTCAGCAAACCCGTTTCGGTTAAAGAGCTGGGGGAAGCTCTGAAGAAATGCCAGCCATTGACTACGCCTGATGAACTTGTCCATAAGGGTTAATCAATTTTGTTTATGTCCATAATTCGTGCTTTTCCCGCGCCATTTAGTTCCGAAGCCAATAACTACAGTTTATATGGATTTTTATTTGGCACGATATTTCCACTTTTGGGGGCAACAATTTCTGTTTCCACTCAATATGAACGGGTGAGCTTACAAAATTACTGGTTTGCCATAAAGGAAGAACCTTTATTATGGATCATCGCTTTGGCACCGATTATTTTGGCGCTTTTTGCTCGGATTGCTGGGGTGCGGCAAGATGAAGTTAAATTGGTCGTTACAGATCTACAAGACTCGATTATAAGATTAAATGAGACTATGGTGTCAAGAGATTTGGCGGAGGCGGCAAACCAAGCAAAAAGTACGTTCTTAGCAACGATGAGCCACGAATTACGCACCCCTTTAAATGCGATCATCGGTTATACTGAAATGTTAGAGGAAGAGTTGGTCGTTGGGGTTATTCGCCCAAGCTCTATCGAAGATATTGTCCGGATTCGAAAATCTGGCAAACATTTATTAGGCTTAATCAAGGCGATCCTTGATTTGTCTAAAGTAGAGGCTGGTGAAGAAGAAGTTTGCATTGAACCGATCACGACTCAAGAGATTATGGATGCGCTTGAAATCGCTGCGAGCCCGTTGTGCATTCAGGCCAATAATCGATTAGAGATTAAGTTTAACGGTCAGCCCCAGTATGCTAAAGAAAATATTGTTGTTCTGGCAGATCGCCAGAAACTTTGCCAAATCTTGCTCAATCTTGTATCGAATGCGAATAAGTTTACTAATGAAGGGGCAATTACAGTATCTGTTCTACCTAAAATAAAGTCTCAGCAAGTTTTATTTTCTGTTTCAGATACCGGCATCGGGATTCCTGTAGATCAGATAGATAATCTTTTTCAGCCATTTGTGCAGCTGGATAATGCGTATAATCGAAAATATGAAGGGACCGGTTTGGGCTTAGCGATTTCTAGTAAATATTGCCATTTAATGGGAGGGGAAATTAGTGCACATAATCAAGAGACGGGTGGCGCAGAGTTTCAAGTAACCCTTCCAGCATCGTTTAAATCTGCTGATGATTAAAACTGACTAAATTTGATCTCACCGCCGACAATGGTCGCCACAACTTGGGTTGTTTTAATCGCCTCTGCATCAATTGCAAATAAATCGTGATCAAAAACCGTAATGTCGGCTAATTTTCCGGGGGAGATTGATCCCTGTGTCGCCTGGGTGCCGGCCGTTTCTGCTGCCGCAAGCGTAAAGGCACGAATCGTCTCGGCCATGTTTAACTTTTGTTCCGGGTGCCAACCGGCAGGTGCATAAGAGCCATCTTGCTTTTTACGAGAGACCGCCGCATAAATGCCTAGCATCGGGTCTATCGGCTCGACCGGGCAGTCTGAGCCAAACACCAAAAGTGCCTGACTTTCGAGCATGGTACGCCACGCATAGCTGAACTTTGTGCGGTCGCCCCAATGTTTATCCGCCATTTCCATGTCACTCGTGCAATGGATCGGCTGCATAGATGAGACGACATTTAGCTCTGCCAGCCGGTTTAAATCTTCCTCGATTAAAATTTGAACATGTTCGATCCGGTGCCGCAGGCTAGTTCCTTGACCTCGTTGTGCCTCTTCTTTACGGACCGCTTCATACACGTCTAAAATGTCGTGATTGGCTTTGTCCCCAATCGCATGTACTGTCACACTCAGATTATTGGCGGCCGCTTTTGATGCGATTTCATACATCCCTTCTTTATCGACCACGGTAATCCCATAGGTGTCGGTTGTCCCTTCATAGGGTGCCACCATCAGGGCCGTTTGTGGCCCTAAAGCACCGTCTGCAAATATTTTGATCCCACCGATGCGCAACCACTCATCGCCAAAGTCAGTTTCTAGTCCTGCGGCTACGGCGTTGTCTAGCATGGCGGCCGGGATGTTTTTGTAAAAACGGAGTCCGAGCTCTCCTTTTTTGTGGAGCGCCTGCAACCCTTTAAAGCAGGCCGGTCCGTCGAAGTCATGAATACCGGTGAGCCCAACCTCCCAACATTTTTCTTGCGCATCCCGCATCGCTTCGGCGATCTGGTTTGGGGTCGGGTCGGGGATTACATCGTAAACAAGCTCCATCGCTGTTTCAAACAGGATGCCTGTCGCATTCCCATCCGCATCGCGCTGAATTTCACCACCAACCGGGTCAGGGGTATCTTTGTCGATACCGGCCGCCTGTAGCCCTAAACTGTTCGCCCAACCGGCATGCCCGCTCTTGTCCCGCAAAAAACAGGGGGTATGGGGGACCATTTTATCAAGTTGCTGAACGGTTGGAAAAGAAGGATCCGCCCAAAGCTCATTTTTCCACCCTCGACCTTGCAACCATTCCCCTTCAGGCGTTTTGGCTGAAAATTCTTTGATACGACGGTCGACTTCTGCCCGATCGGCGATGTCAAGCAGATCAACCCTTTGTAGCTCCATGGCATAGTTCATAAAATGCACGTGCGCATCGACCAAGCCGGGTGTGACCCCTTTTCCTTGGAGGTCGATCACTTGGGTTCCTGGACGCGCAAGTGGCAATATGAAATGATCAGCTCCGATGGCGGTAATTTTGTTTTTGTCGATAGCTACGGCCGAGACAACCGGAAGATCAGCATCCATCGTATGAATGCTTCCGTTGTGCAAAATAAGTGTGGCGGTCATAAATTTTTCCTCGTGCTCCCCATCCTTTTATTCTCTATTGATGAAGACTGTAGCTAAATTCACGAAAAAGGCCAGCAAAAGCAAAATAATGCCTAAAGCCAATGCGAGCGAAAAATCACCTTTTCGGGTCTCCTCTACAATGGCGGTGGTCAGCACTTGTGTTTGACCCCGAATATTGGCCCCCACCAGCATAACCGCCCCGACTTCGCTAATCGCAGCACCAAAACCGGCCACTAGCCCTACGATGACCCCATTTCGGGCTTCACGCAGTGTGGTAAATAATACTTGGCGATCGGTGGCCCCCAGCACCTTCATTTGTTGGCGTAATTCAGGGCTCACTTCCCGCACGGCCGTCATCGTTACCCCCACGATTAAGGGCAATGCCAGAACAACTTGGGCGACAACCATCGCTGTGGGGGTAAATAGCCAGCCTAAAACCCCCAATGGTCCTTGTCGGGACAGCAGCAAGAAAACGACCAGCCCGACAACAACGGGGGGAAATCCCATTCCGGTATAGATAAACGCAGTGAGCCACCGTCGGCCGCGAAAGTCGCGTAAGCCTAGCCAAGCCCCGATCGGCACCCCCATCAAGCCGCCGAGTACAACGGCTAAGCCGCTGACCCACAGGCTGAGCCGCACAATTTGCCATAAGGCGGGGTCCCCGCTAACGAGTAGAAAAACCGCATTGGTTAGATCTTCAATCACGGCCGGATTTTCTTCGGTTCAATCCAATCCGTCAATTTGATACGAAGATTGTTGTATAGCTTTCTTATTCAAGCGACCCTATGCTAGGTCGAAATGATGTGTAACTGTTTGATTTCAAATTTGTTCGCGATATTTAGGTTGATAAAATCTAACTGTGCAGGTGTCTGGGTTTGCTCCCCTCTCCCACTGGGAGAGGGGAACCAACCAGACCTGTACAGTCACGATAAAATTATCGTTGCTGTGTTGCCAACCACAGACAACTTTGGACTAGGATTTTGACAATGCGTCAGTTATTTTTATATTGCGTCATCGCCTTTGGCCTGATGGCCTGTGCAAATGGGGCAGATGAACCGGCCGTATTGCGCTTAGCTACCACAACCAGTACCTATAATTCCGGCCTGCTAGAGGAGATCTTGCCTGACTTCCAAGAAGAATTTAACGCCCGAGTAGATGTGATCGCTGTTGGCACCGGCCAAGCGATTCAGCTGGGGCAGTCGGGTGATGCAGATGTGATTTTGGTACATGCACGCAGCCGCGAAGATCAATTTATAGCTGAGGGGCACGGCACCGAGCGTTGGGACGTGATGTTCAATGATTTTGTGATTGTTGGGCCGAAAGATGACCCGGCCGGGATATTGGGTGTGCCGCTTGCAAAAGATGCTTTGAAAAAGTTGGCAGATGAGGGTGCTCTTTTCGCCTCTAGGGGGGATGACAGCGGCACCCATATTCGGGAACAAAAACTGTGGAGCACTGCCGGTATAGATCCGACTTCATCAACCGACACCGAGTGGTACCTTTCTTTAGGGCAGGGAATGGGGGATACGCTGCGATTTGCTCATGAAAAATTAGCTTACACAATAACCGACCGTGGAACGTACTTGGCTTTGCAAGAGTCTATTCCTGACTTAGTGATTATGGTGGGGGGGACGAGAATTGCTGAAAATGTCGATGATAGTCTATTCAACCCGTATGGTGTGATTCCTGTCAGCCCGGAAAAGGGGGTTGATCATGAGCTAGCCCTTTCGTTCGCCATGTGGTTAACCAGTGATAAAATCCAGAAGCAGATTGAAGAATTCGGGATGGAAAAATTTAATCAGCCGCTGTTTTATCCAAATGCGACTGAATAGGGCCAGTCGAAGGTTAATTTAACATTCTGCGGCCAACAAAATATTATGAGACTTTATCTTATCCGCCATGCAGAGTCAGCCAACAACGCTCTTTATTCGTCCGGTGCGCCGGAATCAGGCCGTGCATCAGACCCTGAAATTACGGAGATCGGTCATAAACAGGCAGCCCTATTGGGCCCTCATTTGGCCGATATCACCGCCGAGCCACGTCAAAGCCCATTTAAAACTGACGCTGCCCATAAATTTGGCCTCACACACCTCTATTGCAGTTTAATGACACGGTCGATCTTAACGGCCGGTTATATCGCTAGGGCCTGTGATTTGCCGCTGATGGCACATGGAGAGATATTTGAAAAAGGGGGAATCTATCTGCACGATGAAAATGGGGTGCCTGAAGGACTACCCGGCCGTGATCGAGCATACTTCACAGAAAGATTCCCAAACTTGATTTTACCTGATTCGTTTCGGGATGATGGGTGGTACAACCGGCCGGCTGAAACGACCGCCGACTTTTTAGTACGGATGCCTAAGGTCGTTGCTGAAATTTGCCAACGTCACGCAGACAGCGATGATGTGGTCGGCTTAGTTGTGCATGGCGACTTTATCGATCAATTTATAAATGAGTTGATGCAAGTCGATCGAGTAGCTCAAAATTATAAAAATGGTTGGGTAGCGAATTGGGTGTTTCATAACACTTCGATTTCGCGGATTGATTTTGCAAATGGGGGCCACAATGTGATTTACCTAAATCGCATCGACCATTTGCCGGCCGACCTCGTAACTTGGTAGTTAGCCTCGGTTCCGTGTAGGGATTCCTTGAAATAGATGTTGCTGGGTGTTTTTTTGGATTGGAGGGGGCGCAGGCGACAAATAGGCACAAAAATACCCCCAAGTTTGATGACAACCAGGTAATTCCCAGTCACCCGAAGAAATCGCCTTAGTGCTGCTTCCTTCCGGACCTGACACGATTCAACGGTCTTCGCCGCCGGGGACCCGATCGTCACCAAACTTGAGGGTATTATTTAAGTTACTAGTACCGCGCGGCCCAAGTCACATCTTGGTTAAACCTATAAGCGGTACTCTATACAAAGGGTTAACAACATTTAAATCTGTCTGTTGTTTATGTCCCTTTGTGCTCGCTATACTGATTTACTCAGAAATAGTAGCAAATAGATTTTATTAATTCAACGATTCTTAAGAAAGTGAATTAGATTATTGCTCGTGCATAAGCCGCATGGCGCTTGGCCCACGGTCAAGTTCCCAAGGGTAAATGATGTATGCATCGGTCACTGCGCCGTAATAGGTGGGGGCATGGCCCGGGTAGAGCGAAGAGCCAGGTTTATAGTGCAAAACACAGCTTTCCGGAATACCACCAGCAGCATCGATTCGATTAGAAACGGTGACCACGTTACGGCCGCGAGTCCATACGTCATCAACAACCAAAATTCGCCGCCCTTCTAATAGCTCATCATCAGGGAACTGAATAAATTCTGGGATCACGTATTTGTCTTGAGGGCTAAACATCCCGGGGAAGTCAGCTGGAAAGCGGATAGATGCGGTAAGCAAATAGGTGATATTTAAAGCTTCGGCCAGCATACCACCTGGTACGATGCCACCACGAGTGATAATCAGCATCGAATCAAAGCGGCCATGAATTTGTGGCACGACATAATCAATTAATTTGTCTACGTCAGACCAGGTTAATATTTCGCGTCTCACGTTCTTCTCCTCAAAATAGGTAAACAAACTCAATCGGTCGTTTAAACCGAGAGTTTAAGCCGTTTGAATTTACCTAATAGAAATTTTAAAGGGTGTATCCCCAGGAACAGATTTTAAATGAAACAACAAAGTTGTCTCCCCGGTTCCTCTTAAACTGACGGATTAATTTTTTGTAAACCTTAATCGTCAGTCCTAAGCCTTGGTTTGGGGCTCAATTGACTCTTACAGATAGCACTAACCGATTGAGTTGTTCAACTCATTCGCGTTGGCGAGATGCTATCAAATTTTTAATCCAAGGGGAAGGCTTAGCAATTGGTCCACTATGCTACCGTTCAATGTACGACCTGTCAACAATTTAGCTCGGCTTAATAAAGGAATCGCATACAGTTGCTGACTGTTTAAGAAATTTAGCCAGAGGTGGCGGTAAATTCGACCCAAATATTTGGCCGTCTTTGTTATTTTAATCTAGTTGGTTAAGCAAGGGGGGGCGAAACGTAGCGCCACATCGTCCATGTGGCCAAGGTGAGTGCTAAGAAGACCAAAACGACCGCAACCGCAAGTCCCGGCTTGGCTGCTAAACTGTTTTGATCCCTGCTTTCTAGGGATGGCTTGACTTGGGTGACTGTATACCAAGGTAAAAACAGATAGCCTAAAACAGCGCCGCCGATTAATCCACCGATATGGGCATAATTGTTGATGCGAATAAGGACAAATCCGATGACGAGGTTGATACCGACCATGCGCAACATAGATTGAAACCGCTGTTCTCCCATATCGCCTAATTTATTTCGGTACATGTAGAAAAATGCGAGGTTCATTCCTGCAATGGCGAAAATCGCCCCAGAAGCACCAACTGAAAATTCGCTGGGTCCACGAAAGATGAAGCTGAGCAGGCTGCCAAATAATCCGCCCATGAAATAGATGAACAGGTAGCGTCCCCGGCCGTAAATACGCTCCATATCTAGCCCAAGCGAATACAAGGCGATGGCATTGAAAGCGATATGTGTTGTACTGCCATGCAGGAACATCGACGTCAACATGCGGTAAAACTGTTGCCCGTAAACCATGGCCGCTCCACATGCAGCCCAATCGTGTGAAATTCTTGTGCCGTCATAGCAAGAGCGCCACTCTACATCAAAAAGGTATGGGCCGGTTGATTGTTCGCCCATCTGTACCAAAAAGATCAGCCCAATGATAACGACAAGTCCATAGGTGATGTAGGTTGTTTTTTCTAGATGTGAAAACGGATGGGCTAGATCTCCGATCTCCGGTAGACGGATGGGTGTGATAGCCGGTTGCGTTGAAGGTGAGTTTTGTTCGCCTGAGTCAGGCACGTTTGCATGTTCTTCTTCCATATGAATGAATATAGCCAAGAAAGATGAAAAAGCACACTGGCAGCCAAAGTCTTAAATATGCTCCAATCAAACTTTATAGATGAGGCAATTGTTTTTTTAAGACTTAGTGAAATTCAACCACTATTAAATTCTCAAGAATCATCTAAATATATACTTGGACTCTGACCAAAAGTAGAATTATCAGGTAAAATTCAGCTTCAATAGGAGATTTGATTTCATGGCGATTAGGGAAGGACGCTGGGATTGTCAATATTGCGGAACAAAAGGAGCCTTGGGGCGGCACAAAGCCTGTCCTATCTGCACCGCACCCCGCGAAAAAGGGACAAAATTTTACCTGCCTAAAGATGCCAAGGTCATTGAAGACTCGAACCTGTTGGGTTATGCCCAAATGGGGCCGGACTGGATTTGTGCTTATTGCAACACCAATAATGGTGCTACAAACCGCCATTGTTCAAATTGCACCAACTTACGAGAAGAGGATACAGAATCCCAACTGGTAAAGGATTATAAATCGGGCGCTGTCCCTGAATCTGGTGACATGACGTTCGATGAGCCTGAACCTGAGCGTGTTCCTGAACCAGCCGGACAAAAAAGTACGTCCGGCCGGAATGTGTTACTAATTGGTGCGGTTCTTTTGCTGTTAGCCTGCGTGGTCGGGATCTGGTTTGTCACCCGCACAACCAATGCTGAAGCGACTTTACACGGGGTCGAGTGGCAGCGAACGGTCGAGATTGAAACATTGACCACTGTCACCGAAACCGACTGGAGCCTGCCGGCAGGGGCTTTTCTCATCTCTGAAAGTGAACAGATACGAACCTATGAAGACGTCATCGTAGGGTATACAGAGGAAGCTCGTCAGGTATCCGAACAGGTATATGTCGGGGAAAACGAATATGTTTGTGGGCAACGAGATTTAGGGAACGGATTTTTTGAAGATATTTGGTGTTCTGACCCGATTTATGAAACAGAGTATTCGACCGTCTATGAAGAAGTGCCCATTTATGAATCGGTACCGGTGTATGGCACTGAGTATGTTTATGAAATTGATAAATGGGTCACCACGCGCACAGAACGTATCTCTGGAGACGATCAAAGCGTTGAATGGCCCGACTATCGACTAGAACCCACTGAACGTGAAGGGCGTAGAACTGAAAACTACGTGGCGATATTTTTAGATGAAAATGGGAAAAGACATCGATATGAGGTCCCAAGTTTCAATCAGTTTTCTTCATTTTCAACAAATCGTTCTTATGAGTTAGAGCTTGATAGCTCTGGCGCCTTGTTAAACATCACGGGTAATTAGACTGTTGGCCGATACGGTGATTTTCGGTATTCAGTAATTGGTGGGTCAATGTTCGGTGTTGGGAGAATTTTGTAGGTAACTATTTGCCTACAGACGGTCAAAAAAGGAGGCCAAAAATGCCTAATCAACAAAACCATATTCATTTGGGGAATGATCCGAAACATCTAAAAGAGCACAGTTACAAGACGGCCGAAAAACTAAATGTGCGCATTTTGACCCATCAAAAATATACCAAGC
>JAHDEB010000165.1 GCA_020629055.1 Chloroflexota bacterium | reverse complement strand
TCGCACCCTCGATCATCATGCTGATATATTTTTCAGACGGAGCAAATGGACCTTCTGGCTTCACAACCCGATACAAACAGGCGGTGTGCCAAGCATTATCTTCACCCAAAACCATAAAGTTGTCACGACGATAAAGTCCTAGAGGGATGTCTTCTAAAATGTCGAGTTCTAGAATCTCGGCCTCTGGTATTTCATACAAAATACCGTGCACCATTTCCCCTGGGGCTTCCATGATGGTGCTAATACCGCCGTTTAGATCGGTTGAAAAACGGCGAAATTCAATGTGGTAATTGGGCAGCACGGCCCGCATGATGAATGCGGCCGAAGGGCAATAGTCCCGAATATATTTTGTTGACATGTTCGAGCCGTATGAAAAATTAAGCATCGTATGATTGGTGGTTATTTGGGATATCTCCCAACGGTTTATAAATGGGTCATCGACCGTGAACTGTGTTGGCTATAAATTGTGCCAACGTCAGTGGTTCTCGACCCAACACCAGCCGCAATACGGCCGGGTTGCCGATTAGACCATATTTGGCGTAATAGCGAAACATCGCCAACAAAGTTTCCCGCGGATACGTGGGCAATGTTATATTTTCAGCTTCCCATTCCTTTAAATCGATCTCGGCAAAGGTAACCGGCCGGTCGAGCTGCGCCGCCAAAATTTCGCATACCACTGTTTGGCTTAAAGCCTGCGTGCCGACCAACTCTAAAGTCGATCCGACAAAGGCATCAGACCCCAAGACATGGGCGGCCGCATCGGCGACATCATGCAGATCGATGAGCGAGATAGGCGATTCGGCCGGATACGGCAGCTGCAAAACCCCATCCTGTTCGATGCTGCTCCATTGAGGCAGCAGATTTTGCATATAGGCGGTCGGTTGCAGAATCGTAAACGGGATGCCACTGGCAAAAATCAGCTCTTCAACGTGCAGCTTGTTCCAATGGTGCGCCATCTCTTGGGTTTGTGGGTGAAGGACCGAATGGTAGACAAGGTGTTTAACACCGGCCGCTTTCGCTGCTGCAAGCGCCATCCGGCCGATAGCCACCTCGTGCGGGTGCATATTGGGGCAAATCAAATAAAGCTTTTCGATGCCCGTGCACGCACGATCCCAATCTTTCCGGTTTTCCATGTCCCCAACAAAAGGCTGACACCCGGCCGGGCACGCTTCCGGGCGACGGACCCATGCACGCACTTTTATCCCTTTGTCGATTAGTCGAGAAACGATTGCTCGGCCGGTTTTCCCACCGGCACCGGTTATCAAAATCATAAGCGCAAGTGGCAGGTCGCAAGTCGCAAACCTGGGATAGAGCAAGTTGAATGCTTAACACAGACATTGAGGTTAGAAAACATTTTGTTCCTTATCCGTATTTGTTCAGCAACGACCCTGTTTCGCATTGATGACCGTGTTGCGTGGAGCGTTAAAAGGCGACAGATGCTCAACCCTAACGGTCCACGCAACACGCTTAAATCAAACAAGTTGGGTTGCTGAAAAATTACCTTTACCCTTTAAAAAGCCGTTCCACAACAGCATCGGCCAGCACTTCACACCCCGCAATCGCATCTTCTTTTTTAATGCTTTCGCTTTCATTGTGGCTGATCCCATCTTTGGTTTGGGTAAAGACCATCACCGTTGGCACACCCATCTGAGCGATATAGACAGAGTCATGGCCAGCCCCTGACCAAATGCGTCGGATCGGGTGACCGCGTTCGGCCGCAAAATGTTCTAGCCGCTGTACCAACCCTTCGTCAAACGGGGTAGCGGGCGAATGCCAAATTTCAGTCACATCGATTTCTAAGCCACGCTTTTCAGCGATCACTTTGGCGGCATCTTGAATCGCCTGTTTCATTTCCAACAGCGCTTCATCTGAAGGATGGCGGGTGTCGATTGTTAGGTACACAGAGCCGGGGATCACATTGCGCGACGCCGGGCTAGGCACAATGACCCCAACGGTGCCGCGGCCGTCTGGCCCATGGTCAAGCGCAACCTGTTCGATCGCGAGCGACAGCTCGGCCGCCCCCAAACCGGCATCTTTTCGGCTCGTCATCGGGGTTGGTCCCGCATGCGCCTCTGACCCTACAATGGTGACGTCATACCAGCGGATCGCCTGCACGCCGGTCACCGCCCCAATCGGCAGCCCTTCTTCTTCTAAGATCGGCCCTTGTTCGATATGAATTTCAAACATGCTGTCGATGGCCGTATTCGGCCGGGCCGGATAATCCCCCGTACTGTCACGCCCCAACTCTTCAGCCACAGTCATCCCGTCGATGTCTTTTATCGCCAGCATATCGTCTAAGCTAAGTTTGCCAGCAAAAACGCCTGACCCCATCATCGCTGGCGCAAAACGCCCCCCTTCTTCGTTGGCAAATGCGACAACTTGCAAACCCCGCTTCGGCCGTTGCCCCGCCTCGTACACTGACTTTGCGATTTCAAGCGCAGACAGAACGCCTAAAGCGCCATCATACTTGCCACCGGTCGGTTGGGTGTCGAGATGGCTGCCCACCATCACCACCGGCAGCGTCGGGTCTTCACCCGCCATTGTGGCAAAAATGTTGCCGATCTTGTCCCGTTCAATCGTCATGTTTAGCTCGGTACATTCGTCGATAAATTGATCCCGTGCCTGATAGTCCAGCTGACTAAACGCCATCCGCTTCACCCCCCCCTTGGCCGTTGCCCCGATTCGGGCATAACTGTGAATTGAGTCCCATAAACGAGACCCATTAATATCGATTCTAGGTTTCTGAATTGCCATGTAGAAATGATCCCTGAATTTTATATTTTTGCCACACTTATGCGCCGCATTCTTCAATAAACAAAAAACAAACTCAAAAGCTTAGAGTCGGCTATTCCGAATAAAAAAGACCCGGAGGATGAGTCCGAGTCTTTTGAAATCAATCAGAATTCTAGCGGCTATAGGTTCTCGTTACCGTCTTCCTGACCCAAATGCTCAGGAAGAATTAAGTTCAAAAGAACCCCGGCGATACCCGCAAGAGCGATACCTTCTAAGACGAAGTTTTCGCCAAACTGCAATTTCATACCACCGATGCCAAACACTAAAATGATTGCCACTATAATCAAATTTCGGGTGTTGAATAGATCGGTTTTCGCTTTGATCATGCTATTCATGCCTACGGACATAATTGAGCCAAACAAAAGCACCAAGATTCCACCCATCACTGGTGCTGGGATCGTTTGCAAGAATGCACCTAATTTTCCTACAAATGACAAGACGATCGCAAAAATCGCTGCCCAGGTCATAATGGCTGGGTTGAACGCTTTCGTAATTGTGACAGCACCGGTTACCTCTGAGTAAGTTGTATTAGGTGGCCCACCCAAAAGGGCTGCAACGGTAGTTGCGATACCGTCTCCTAGCATGGTCCGGTCAACGCCAGGGTCTTCTACATAGTCTTTACCGGTGACACTACTTATTGCCAAGACATCCCCAAAGTGCTCGATCGCTGGGGCGATGGCAACCGGTAAAATTGCGATAATCGCTGGCCAAGACCAAGTGGGGAAGGTAAACGACGGCATCGCGAACCATGCGGCATCTGTTACAGGTTGGAAATTAACAATGCCAAATAACAATGAAACGATATAGCCAACAACAATACCTAACAAAATTGGAATTAAACGCAAGGTCCCTTTACCCCAAAGTGATACAACAATCGTTGTGATAAGGGCGATCGCTGCGATCAAAACAGATGTCCATGAATAGGCACCATCTGCGCCATTCATAGCCATGCCTACACCGACGGGAGCCAATGATAAGCCGATGATCATGATGATAGGGCCGGTTACGATTGGGGGTAACAGCCGAAGCATGAATTGGCTACCAAATGTACGAATCAGGAAGCTAAGTAAGACATAGAACAACCCGGCCGCAGCCAAACCAGATAATGTCGCTGATAGTCCCCAAGTTGCCACACCGCCGATAATCGGGGCGATAAATGCAAATGAAGAAGCCAAGAAAACAGGGACCTTTCCGCGTGTTAACACTTGGAAGATTAGCGTGCCGATACCGGCCGTAAACAATGCTACGCTGGGGTCAAGCCCAGCTAAAATTGGAACCAATACCAATGCGCCAAACGCGACAAAAATCATTTGCCCGCCTAACAACGCATCTTTCGCCCGGAAATTATATTCGGTCGAAGTGATCACAGGATCTAGTGTTTCAGTTGTACTCGCCATTTTTTTCTCCTTTTTCAAAAACGTTGGTAACTGTCACAAATTGTTAACATCGGTCTGATTATGTAGTTTCTCATCAAAACAAAATCAGACCATCCTTATCTAAAACACAGTTTTTGTGAAATAGTTTCTATAAGAATCACATATGTTTTAAGATAATTGTTTAAATACACTCATAAAAGCTGTCAAACTATCTTTACCAGATGAATGGCCAATTGCAGCGATTGAGTCAGTTGCGCCCACGTCGCCATGTATAAAGTCATGCCATGGTTGAATAGCCTCACCCGCCATCGCACACTGAATAAAGTTTTGAGATAGTGTTGTGGTATAAGGGAAAGCCGTTTGTCCAATCAAGTCAACCCAAACCGGTTTATTGAGTGCCCATAACGCATACATAACGCCAATTAACACGTCGTCTCCTGCAGGAGTTAGTCCGATTCCCCTACCTGCCAGAGAACGGGCCGCCTCGGTGATGATCGGTCTCTGTTTCAATTCCAATCCCTGCCTCAACTGATCTAGCCATGCGATGATGTCAAAATTCAGCTTGTGGTCAATACAGATATTTTTTAGCAACCTTGGGTCAAATTTTTGCCACTCGGGAGTGGCTGACCAAACTGTCAGATCTGTATTATTAATCACGGCATGACCAACCTTTAACTGACAGCTTTCCGCGTCTACCTTTAACCGACCCTGCCAGTCTAACCGCCGAAATTCCTCTTCTGAAAGCTGAAGGCTTAAAGGGCCTAGCGGGATTGCAGGCACATGAACCGACAATACTTCTGCACGTTCATTAACCAAATTTACAACTTGATCAAAGTGGTGAAGGATCCGACATTTTTTTGATCGGCTCAACCAACCTTGTGCACGACGTGAACCAGATGTGGCAAAAATCTTTGTCAAGGTCATATAGGTCCTCCCTGGTCGAACAGCTGTATCGGCTCGACCCGCACGGCCGGATTAGCCAGCCGATCGACAAGAATTTTCTCTAAGCGAGGCAGCCCGATTTGTCGAATGAGGGCCAGCGCCTTTTTGTCTGTGTCATGCGCACGTTCAAACTGATTGGCGTGGGTCAGTGCATTTCCCAGGTAGACCAATGCCATCGCATGCTGCACCATACCGATCGATGCATCAAGAGCTTGTTCTGCGAACTCGAGCCCTGTCTTGATCTCTCCACGGTCTAAGCGGCACAGACTAAGACCGATTAAAATATCTGACATGTTTTTATTAAATTTGAGTCGGCGACTTAAATCCAATGCCCCGTTTAACATCCGCTCCGCTTCTTCTGCCTGGCCGATTTTCTGGTAAATCATCCCCAAGGTCCCCATGCTCAGGGTGTGATAATGCTGGTCTTGATGCTGTTGCGCCAGACGAAACGCTTTTTCAGCCGCGATTTTCCCTTCGTCTAACCGCCCCTCCAAATAGTGAACAACTGCAAATCCTCGATAACTTTCCCCGACGCTATAAACGTCGCCCGCCTCCTGCGAATCGGCCAGTGTTTGTTCAAAAATCAGCGTGGCCCGGTCATAAGCACCCTGAAAGGAATAAACTTGCCCTAAATAAAGACGAATTTCATTGAGCCGATGGTTATTAGTCAGCTTTAAACAATTTTCAATCCCTTCATCATAATATGATTGGGCCAAAGATAAGTTGCCGCGCAGCTCTGCACTTTGTGCCAAGGCGACGACCAGTTGAGCTTGGGCGAGTAAATCACCCCGTTTACGCTCAATGGCCAGAGCCTGCCAATAATAGCGATCTGCTTCTTCAATCTCCCCATTACCCCATGCCAATCGCCCCATTTGGCGCAATGCAACCGATTCTAAACGCATATCACTTCCATCTCGGGCTAGCGTAAGTGCTTTGTTAAAGCTATGTTCTGCTAGATCGATCAGATTGACAAACTTATTCGCTTCACCATAGTTTAAGTGCGCCTCGGCCAATGCACTCGGATCGTCCGCCAGCTGACCGTATTCAACCGCCTTTTCAGCTACTCGCAGCCCTTCTGTGTATTGGCGCAAACGCAGTTGATAAAAAGAAACTTTTGCCTGAATACGCACCATTACTTTTAAGAAATCAGCTTGCGCCTCTGTTTCAAGTGTTGGGTGAAGGTGCTCTAAACTTTCCGCCGATTTGGTAAAGTGAGACAACGCTTCATGATACAGACCGGTAAAATGGTAAAAGCGGGATAAGCTGTTAATAGTACCGATCAACAAACCAAATTGACGGGCTTCTAGAGCCCATCTCCAGCCGCTTAGAATATTACTAAGCTCTAATTGGATCGTTTTAATGATGGGGGCTGGCTCTTCTACATGCAGCTTTGCCGCTAACGCTGTGACAGTTTCAAAAAAGTAGCGGCCGAATTGATCTTTGGCCTTCTCCTGCTCTTCATCTGCTTGAGCGCCATAAAACTCAGTCCATTTTTCTGAAACAAACCGGCGCACCAGATCATGCATATCATACCGGCCGCCATGCGAAATATTGAGCATCGACTTATCAACCAGTGAAATCAATGTGCCAAGAGAGTCATCAAGCAGGTGTTCGGCCGCACCTCGGCTAAAAGAACCTGCAAAGGTGGAAAGCTTTAAAAGTGCTTGCTGCTCATCCCGATTTAGTAGCTTCCATGAATGGTTGAACAGCTGTGACATATCAGCGTGTCGTTCGGGGTGATCAACAAAACGGGTGCTTAGAAAAGAAATATCTTGCTCAATCGCCTCAACAATTTCTTCACACGAATAGTGGCCGATCCATGTTGCGGCCAGTTCAATGGCTAGTGGGATACCGCTTACCAAATGGCAGATGCGAATGATAGATGGCAAGTTGGCGTCTGTCATTTCAAATTGGTCAAAGACCAATCGAGCACAGGTATCAAAGAGACGCACACTATCAAATGAACCTTCTGACAGGGCGATATGATCAATCGTGGTCCCCTCAGTCGGGATTGACAAATTCTTGAGCAATACAACCAATTCAGCACGCAAGTTTAAGGGGGTACGTGAGGTAACTAACAGCTTGACGCCAGGGGCTTGAGCCAATAATTTTGTCGCAAACGGCCCCACGTTTTCTAGGTCAGATTCAGCATTATCGATCACAATGAGCATATCGCGCTCGCGCAAATAGCTAAATAACTGCTCGGCCGTTTCTCGCCTCCCATTTAGCGTAAGGTTCAGCTTACCGGCCGCCAGTGTTTCTATCAGATGCAACTCTGAATCTGCAGCCAATTGTGTTTCGGGTGACTGATCAGCCAGAGACACAAATAGCACCCCGTCTACAAACTCACTAGCGATCTCTTCGGCACTGTGTAATGCAAGATGGGTCTTACCAATACCACCGATCCCCACAATGGTTATCAGCCGCTGAGATGACTGAATCAATTTTTGTTTGATTAACGCGGCTTCTTGATGGCGACCGATTAAGGGGCGAGTCGGCAGCGGGGAGGAAGGAATATTGATTGATAGTGCAGAATTATAAACTTGTGTGGCTGCAGAAAATTCGTGTCGATCCTCTAAAATCGCTTTAACCGCCTGAGTCAGCTCTTTACCGGGTGCCACATTAATGTCAGATTGAAGCTGAGCGGTATAGGTTTCAAAGTAATTGCGTACCGCTTCGGCCGATTTGGTATAGGCAAGGCAGTGAACGAAGTAACGCTGTATTTTCTCGTTGTAATAATCGTGGGTTAGCAGCTCTTCACACAACAGCAACCCATCTTCAAAACGCTCATCATGAATCGAAAATTGGATAAGATACTCACTAGCGTAGAACATTTCTTGTTCAAATCGATCGCGTTCAAGGTCGATCCATTCGGAAATGTCAGAATCTTCATTAAGCTCAACACCGTCTAAGAATGGCCCTTTATATAGACGAAGCGCTTTGCGATAGCGTTCAGCCGTTTTTGCCGTTGGTTTTAACTCTCGATGGCCAAAGCGCTTGGCTGACTGCAGGCGGTTTGAAAATTCAGCTGCATCAACCCAACCTTCAGCTGATTTAAAGCTAATGCGATCCCGGCCGATAATCAAAACCTTTTCAAGTTTTTTCCGATGACGTGTTAGAAAAGTGCGTAAATTTGAACGGGCTTGGGAAGAAGAACGGCCGGTCCACAAGAGTTCTCCAATTTGAGTTCGTGATTTAGCGACGTCTTGACAGGCGATATAGGCGATGAGTGCAAGCTCTCGGTCAGAGAACCCATTGAGTGCAGGGTGTTGAGGTATTTTAATGAGAGGGCTACCTAAAAGGTTTAACTCAATCATAAAATTTTAATAGCTTCTGCTGCACGTTTTAGCAGGCAAAACGTGTCGTTTGAATGGTCGATCGCCAGATGCCAATCTAGATTGACATTGCGTTTTTGCGTAAATTTGTCAAAATCTTGTCAGACTATACCCATTATACGCTGCATGCGCTTCATAAACGCTTCGAACAGAAGCGATCTTAGGTCACGAAGCGTTTGTGAAGCGTTGAGAGCCTATAATCCATTCCGATTCAACTACCGGAAGAGAGAAGAGCAGGATGAAACCAGCACCATTTGCATATCAGTCCCCAAAAACCTTAGTCGAAGCGCTACAGCTAATCGCTGAACATAGCGATGATGCAAAGCTGTTAGCAGGCGGCCAAAGTCTGATCCCCGTGATGAACTTTCGGCTGGCACAGCCCGGCATGCTGATCGATTTAAACCAGACGGAAGGGCTTGACACCTTGACATTGGCGGCCGATGGATCATTGGAGATCGGCTGCATGGTGCGCCAGAGTACGCTTGAAAAAAGCATGCTGATCAAAGAACATGCCCCGCTGATTCATGAAACGATGCCGTGGGTCGCCCACTCGCAAATTCGGAACCGAGGAACAATCGGCGGCAGTTTGGTCCATGCGGACCCGGCCGGCGAATTGCCGGTTTTGATGGTCGCACTGCAGGCTGAGTTCGAACTGCAAAAAGTGGGACAATCCCGCAGAGTATCAGCCGAAGCATTCTACATCGACCTATTTGAGACTGAGCTACAAGATGACGAGATCTTGACAAAAATAATCATCCCGCCCGTGCCGGCCCGATCGGGCAGTTCGTTTCACGAGGTCGCCCGGCGACACGGGGATTATGCGATGGCGGGGGTTGCGGCTGTCGTCTCGCTCGATGCGTCTGGCACCTGCACCGCGTGCCGCTTGGTCTACCTAAATGTCGGCCCGAAACCGATGCTAGCAACCGGGGCGGCCGACATGCTGATCGGGCAACCGATCACCCCAGAGTTAATCACGCAAGCGGCCGAACATGCGGCCGAACATGAAATTGAACCCAATGGAGATATCCACGCTTCTGCCGATTATCGACGCCATTTGGCCAAGGTTTTAGGCCAGCGGGCTTTGAACGGAGCTGTACAAAAAATATGAGAATAATCAGTTTAATACTCGTTGGCATCGTGGCGGTCGAACACATCTATATCTTAGTCCTCGAAATGTTCCTATGGACCAAACCGCGTGGACTAAAAGCTTTTGGAAATACGCTTGATTTAGCCGAGAAGACGAAAGTTTTGGCAGCCAATCAAGGGCTTTACAACGGCTTCTTGGCGGCCGGTCTTTTCTGGGGCATATTGCACCCGAACAGGGGCTTTGGCACCCAAATCCAGATTTTCTTTTTACTGTGTGTGATTGTCGCCGCTATCTATGGTGGGCTCACCGCCAAGCGGTCAATTCTTTATATTCAAGGGGCCCCAGCCCTTCTGGCACTCATCGTGGTGCTCATCGCCAATTAACAAAACGGATAATCAAACATTATTCACCGTATGTTTTTAACGACGATAAAGGAAAACTGTGACAGGCTCGCAGAAAAAATCGCCTTCGACTATGTGTTTAATGATGGCTCATCAGAGACAGTGACATTTGGCGAACTGGAGAATACGGTCCAACGAACGATGGCGTTTTTACAGGCCAACGGGGTACAAGCGGGTGACCGAGTTGCGCTGCAGCTGCCTAAATGTTTGCCCTTTATCTATCTTCATTTGGCCACGATGCGACTAGGGGCGATCTCCCTACCGCTCAACCCGGGCTACCCGACCCGGGAGCTCAACTATTTTCTGGGTGATGCAGACCCATGTCTGTTTTTTGGTACAACCGGTTCAGAGCACGAGTCAGATATTCAAACGTTTTATCTAGATGGTTCTACGGCCGACTTTAACAATTTAATCGCAGAGCAACCGACCCGATCACCCATCAACGCCTTGCCAGATAACCCAGACGATACCGCGCTACTCATCTATTCAAGCGGCACCACAGGGCAACCAAAAGGGGTGCAGCTTACCCACGGTAACTTAACCGCCAATTCGGCCGGGTTACACAGCGCATGGGGCTGGCGGGAAGATGATGTGCTACTGCACGTTTTGCCGATTTATCACGGCCATGGATTGCCCGTCGCCCTCTATGGTGCGCTGTACGCTGGGGCAACGTCGGTGATGATGCCAAAATTTGAAACAAAACAGGCGTTAGAGCTGATGGTGCAGAAACAATGCACCGTGTTTATGGCGGTCCCCACCATCCATAAAAGATTGGTTGAGTACGACCGTGCGGCCGATTATGATCTGAGCCACATGCGCCTGCTCACCTCTGGCTCTGACCGACTGCCGGACGATGTAAATATCAAGTTTCAACAGATTTTTGGTCATCAGCTTTTAGAGCGGTACGGGATGACTGAAACGATGATGAATCTGTCTAACCCCCTAGAAGGCGAACGACGGGTTGGGTCAGTCGGACTCCCGCTGCCGCAGGTTGAAGCGCGTATCGTTGACCCAGAAACAGAAAAACCTTTAGCAGATGGCGAGGTTGGTGAAGTACAGATTCGCGGTCCCCATGTGTTTAAAGGGTATTGGCGCCAGTCGGAAAAAACGACTCAGTCATTTACTTCCGACCGCTGGCTGCGTACGGGTGATTTGGGTATGCGAGAACCGGATGGTTATTTTACGCTGAAAGGGCGTTCAAAAGATCTGATTATCACCGGCGGGCTCAACGTTTACCCACCCGAAGTTGAATTTGTATTGGCCGAACATCCGGCCGTTTTAACTAGTGCAGTGATCGGCTGCCCCGATGATGATTGGGGTGAGAAAATCACGGCCGTCATTATTTTACGGGATGGGCACAACCCATCCCCGCAAGAGATAACCGACTATTGCCGCGAGAAATTGGCGGCGTACAAAATTCCAAGACGAGTTCTGTTTAGAGAAGAATTGCCACGTAATTCGATTGGCAAAGTGCAGAAAGCTCGCTTGCGCGAGCAAGTCTGTCAGTAATCAGTAAATCAGTAGTTGGTTGACTTGACTAAATACTGAATCACCGAAGACCGACCTACCGAACACGAGGTGATGTATAGCAAGCCACCCCCAACAGTTCTTAAAGCGTTTGGTGCATCGACCAGCCCAACCCCAATTCCTGGAGGGCAAGGGCAAAACTTTGAAGCCGGAAATCTGATTTTCAAACCGGCTAATGATGACGCTGAAACAAACTGGCTCGGCCGGTTTTATGAATCAGTCAGGTCAGACAAATTTCGTCTGCCCCAACCGGTACGCACAGGCGAAGGGTCACTTGTTTTTGATGGCTGGCAGGCGTGGGAAAAGCTAGATGGTCAGCACGAGCGCGGCCGCTGGCCTGAAATTATTGAAGCTTGTATTGACTTTCACGCGGCGATTGCGGATCAACCGGTCCCTGACTATTTTGAAAGTCGCGATCAAAACCCATGGGTGATTGCGGACAAAATCACGTGGGGTGAAATGGATCATCTTGAGTATGATCCCCGAATAGCCCCGGCCGTTGAAGCACTGCGCAACTGTCTAAAACCGATCGAGTATCAAGATCAATTGATTCACGGCGACTTTAGCGGCAATGTCATGTTTGCAGACGGTCAGCCACCGGCCGTGATCGACTTTTCACCCTATTGGCGGCCGGTCCCGTTTGCGGTCGGGGTGATTGTCGCCGACGCCATTGTTTGGGGTCGCGCAGAAGAATCACTGATCGAGACAGGCGGCCGATTCGAAGATTTTGATCAGCATTTGGCACGGGCTGAATTACGCCGAGTGCTAGAACTTGAAATGATTCATCGGCAGTTTGGTGCAAATATTATTCCGCAAATCAAGGCCCATTGGCCATTGATCGAGATGATTGTCGATCGCTGTCTCTAGTAGAAAGTATGAAGTAAAAAGTCATAAGCTAATCTCGCTCCCTGCTTTTTACTTCATACCTATAACTTTATTTCATGGAAAAATTAACCATCCTAACAACGATAAATGGCAAAGATTACGCCAAAGAAGTTGAACCGCGTTTGCTCTTGTCTGATTACATTCGGCATGAGGTCGGGTTAACCGGCACCCATGTCGGCTGCGAACATGGCGTGTGTGGTGCTTGTACCATTTTGCTCAATGGCGAACCGGTCCGTTCGTGCCTCATGTTTGCGGTGCAGGCTCATAGTCAAAGCGTCGAAACGGTTGAATCCCTCGGCACGCCGGATGAGATGCACCCGCTGCAAAAGGCATTTCACGAGGCCCATGCGTTGCAGTGTGGCTATTGCACCCCTGGCATCCTCATGACCCTAAAACCATGGATCGAAGAAAATAAAAATCCAACTGAACATGAAATCCGTGAAGCCCTATCTGGAAATTTGTGCCGCTGTACCGGCTATCAACATATTGTTGATGCGGTAAAAGCGGTGACTGCACAATCCGGGTAGGGGTCGACGGGGTCGGAATAACCTATTCTCTTCGGAGCTAAGTTGAACCCGACCCCGTCGCCCCCTACGGAAATATTTGCGATTGAAACTATGGAAATAATTGAACTTGTAAACAAATTACGATCTGGTGAAATGCGGATCAGCGACTATCTGGACCAGTTAGAAGCTCGCTTTGTCGAGATGGAACCGGTGATCTTTTCGTTTGTGCCGGAACCGCGTCGGTGGGAACGGGTGCACAAACAAGCGGCCGAGCTTGAGGCTAAATATCCTGATCCTGCCAACCGGCCGCCGTTGTTTGGTTTACCGGTCGGCATCAAAGATATTATTCGGGTTGATGGGCTACCCACACGGGCCGGGTCCCAATTATCGGCCGACGTGCTATACGCCCCCGAGTCAACTGTGGTGACCCAGCTCAAAGATGCAGGAGCTCTGATTCTGGGCAAAACGATTACAACTGAGTTCGCCTATTTTGGCCCTGGCCCAACACGTAACCCGAACAACCCATTTCATACGCCTGGTGGGTCAAGCAGTGGGTCGGCCGCTTCTGTCGGTGGCGGGCTAGTCCCCCTCGCACTGGGTACGCAGACGATTGGGTCGGTGAATCGGCCGGCCGGTTTTTGCGGGATTGTCGGGTTCAAGCCGACGTACAACCGGATCTCGAAAGAAAATGTCATCGAAAATTCAACCTCCCACGATCATGTCGGCACGTTTGTCCGAGATGTGGCAAGCAGTGAGCTGATCGCATCTATTTTGTGCAAAGATTTTGCAAAACGTGAGCAACTTTCGGCCGAGAACGTCACGCTTGGCATCCCAAACGGGCAGTATCTGCATGCGCCTGAACCGGAGGTGTTGGCCCATTTTTACAAGACGGTTGAGAAGTTAGAGGCGGCCGGATACACGGTCAAACGGCTTGAAGCGATGCCTGATTTTGATGAGGTGCGCAAGCAACATTTAATCGTGAACGAAAGAGATGCGGCCGATTATCATGCCCAGTTTCGCGACTATTTTCATCTGTATGAAGCCAAAACCTTAAAACTGGTCCATGATGGACAACAGCATTCAGATGAAGCATTGGCGAAGGGTCGGCAGGCGAAGGTTGAGTTACGCACCCATCTAACCGGCCTGATGGACGAACATGGTTTGGATGCATGGATTACCCCAGGAACCCCGACAACCGCCCCGTTGGGATATGCGAGTACGGGGAATCCGATTATGCAGTTGCC
>JAHDEB010000164.1 GCA_020629055.1 Chloroflexota bacterium | reverse complement strand
AACCCCGCATACCACTTATTGGAGGAGATCGGGGCCGAAGTTCATCAAACCGATATAGGCCCTTCTACCGTGCGGATCTACGACCAACGTTCCACAAGTTGGTTAGGGTGGACAGCGACAATGTGGGCTTTTATCAAGTTTGGCTGGAACTTCAGTCGGTTCAGTAAGCTACGGCCAAACTCCTCTGAGTTTAAAAATCTAGGGGAGCGAATCGACAGACAACTGGGCAAGCGGCCCAGACGTGAGCACCGCTACTTGATCAAGGCGATATCTGAAAGTGTTATCGGTGCGTCCTCTTACAACGTACACCAGAATCTGTTAGCCAGTGACCTCTGGGAGATCGTCGACCATGAAGAAAAGAGCCAAGTCATGATTTCGGGCGGATTCCGCATTTTGGTGGAGCTGTTGCGTGATTCTCTATCTGCCGACGAAGTGATGCTGAACCGGGCGGTCTCACGAATCTCGATTTCACAAGACGCTTCCGCCCAAGCGCCAGTACAGGTCGAAACGGCCGACGGAAAGATCTTCGAGGGTTCCCATGTCATCGTCACCGTCCCGCTTGGGGTCTTGAAAGCTGGGACCATCACCTTTGATCCACCGCTCCCTACCAGCAAGCAGGATGTGATCGAGCGTATCGGCTTTGGAAGTGTTGAGAAAGTCGTCATGACCTTCAAAAACCCCTTCTGGCGCAGAAACCGACAGAAGCCGGACCACTTCTTCAACATGCCCGACCCTGTTGCTTCTCAAGGTATGTACGTCGATGTATCGACCTCATCTGGTGCTGGCCCTGGTTCCCCCACATCCCCCTGCCTTGCTTGTGTATTTGGCCCGCCAAAGGCTGGATGGGTGGCGGAGAACCCAGAAGCGGCCGTGGAAGAGGTGCTTTCCGATCTAAAAATGATGTTCCCCGACAGGTTCGAGCCGCCCATCGCGACAGCCACGTCCAACTGGACCACCAGCCAATTCTCAAGGGGCTGCTACCCCTACATCAGCGTCGATACTCAGCCCGGCGACTTCATCAAAATGGCAGAACCGACACATGACGGAAGAGTTCTCTTTGCTGGAGACGCATGCTCAGAAGGGGTTGCCCTAGGCTATATAGAAGGGGCAATGGCCTCAGGTGAGCGGGCAGCGGATGCTTTACTTGCCAATGAAAGAAAACGATAGTTGTACCTTAAGTTAAAGGAGAAAGAGTCATGGTTACAAATTTAGGTCAGGTCATGCCCCGTGGGGCAGCGAAGTATGGGGATCGAGTCGCACTTGTTTTTAAGGGGGAGGAGTTTACCTACAATCGCTTAAACGAACTTTCTGCCAAATTAGCAAACGGTCTGAAAGGGCTTGGCGTCGGGTCTGGGGATCGAGTAACCCTCTATTCCCAAAACCGTTGGGAGTGGATTATCGGTTATTATGCGACACTTCGTCTGGGGGCGGTCATCAATCCGATCAATGTCATGTTGACCCCAAACGAGGTTGTCTTTGTTACCCAAGATTGTGGAGCAAAGGTTTTGTTGGCTTCGGCCGACAAGGGTACACCGATTATCGCCCTTCAAAGTGAAACCCCTCTGCAGCATATCGTTCTGTTTGGTGACGAGGTACCGGCCGGAGCTGTTTCCTTTAACCAGCTCATTGCTGAAAACGGGAGCGATCTACCTGAACTGGACATTGACCCTCTAACGATGTCAACCATCGGTTACACGAGCGGGACGACGGGTCATCCTAAAGGTGCGATGCTCAGCCATCAGGCTATTGTGCTAAACAGCGCCTTGACCAGCAATTTGCACGCCCGTACCGCAAATGATGTTTGCTACACTTCTCTGCCCTGCGCCCATGTGTATGGCAATGTGGTCATGAACGGCGCATTTTTCTTGGGTGGAAAACTGGTTCTGCACGATCGCTTTGATCCGGCCGAAACGATGGAGCTGATTCAAAAATATAAAGCAACCGTCTTTGACGGCGTACCAACGATGTACTTCTTTATGGTGGCCCACCCCGATTTTGACCGCTTTGATCTTTCTTCGTTGCGGCTCTGTGCCGTCGGCGGACAGACGATGCCTGAGCCGAAAATGCGTGAGGTCGAAGATCGCTTCGGCTGTCCGCTGATTGAATTGTGGGGTATGACGGAGTTAGGCGGACTGGGTACAACCTTCCCAGCCTATGGTCCCAACAAACATGGCTCGATTGGGATCCAATTGCCTTATTCAGAATGCCGAATTGCAGACGTAGAAGATGCAAATAAAACCCTTGCCACAGATGAGATCGGGGAATTGATGGTCCGTGGCCCGATTGTGATGATGGGTTACTTCGGCAATGAAGAGAAGACACGGGAGACGATCGAACCAGATGGCTGGTTACATACAGGGGATGTGGCCCGAATGGACGCTGATGGTTGCATCTACATTGTTGACCGTAAAAAAGATATGATTTTGACGGCCGGTTATAACGTCTACCCAGCCGAAATTGAGCGGGTCGTAGCAGGTCATCCGGCCGTTGCGTTGGTGGCTGTCGGCAGCGTGCCAGACGATATGAAAGGTGAGTTGGCCAAGGCTTACATTGTGTTGAAAGAAGGCAGCAAGGCTACAGAACAAGAGATCATTGAGTTTTGCCGTGAGTCCTTGGCCGCGTACAAAGTACCTCGCCTCGTGCAATTTGTGTCTGATGTCCCAAAGACAAGTACAGGCAAAATAATGCGCCGCATGTTACGAACATTGGATGAATGATAAAAGGGTCAAGCGTCTAATCTAAAACTTTCTGATGGTGATTTCCATACTTGGCTATTATGAATCCGAGGAATAGGGGCAGGTCAGATAGAGTAGGCTATGAATTTTACTCGGCCGAAAATGGCTTACACAATCACCGGCTCATCAAACTCACGGTTAAATTGCTCAAGAAATGCCACCTTATCTTGTTGGTATAGCTCCACGCTGGCTTGATGAGTCAATAACATATCTGGGTTCAAGTTTGCCCTATGCCCAAATGACCAAGCGGCCATCTCCAAGATGATCGGCAACAAATCTATACCACGCTGGGTTGGTGCATAGATGTTGCTCTTTTTATTGTTGGGCAACTTACGCTTCGTGATGATTCCATGTTCTTCAAGCAGGGCTAGACGATTGGATAAAATATTGGTTGCGATACCTTCATCTGAGTCGGAAAACTCTTTAAACGTCTGTTTTTTGGTAACCAGCATGTCTCGCATAATTAAGAGCGTCCATTTGTCACCGACTAAATCTAGAGCACAATTAATTGGGCAGTCTGAGCGAAATTTTTTCATGATCATATGCTTTAAGAGAAAAGCCCCATCCCTACTAAATGATTGGGGATTGGGGCGCACTTGCAATAGATAAACAATATACCGCAAGTAGAAAACAATGAAAAGGGGATCAGCTATCGGCTTCTACCTTGTCGATCCAGCGGAGTACATGCGCTAGATAGGGTTCGGGGTTATCTTCCCAACTGTAATGTCCCGCCTCTGGGATGATGTCGAATTCACTGTTGGGAAGCGCAGCGGCGAGACGGCGCGAATTGCCAATTCCCACGAAGGTATCTCGCTCGCCATGCAGCACGAGTACCGGTGTTTTGATCGACCCGACGACCTTGGTAAGTTCAGGCATTTCGGTGGGATAGCTGGCTAAAAATCCCATTTGGTTACGAAGTTTGACGAAATTAGTGGTGCTGCGTTGGTAATCTAGCAGCCGTTCTTGGTTCGGGTTTTGGGTCCGTTTGAAACCGACACGGTTTGCGACACCACCGTATATCCGGCCGCCGATAGCCCCACCGCCCGATAGCGTCATGAATCGGGCGACACGGGAGGTTGCGTTCAGGCGAAACAGGAGCTCTCCTTCAAGTTCGCCGATGGCACCCGCGTCACCGATGATTGCCGAGCGAAGTCGGCCGGGGTTGTCGGCCATGAACCGCAGCGACAATGGTGTGCCGATATCCGGGCCGACATAATGGGGGTGTTGGAGTTCAAAATGGTCAAGTATTTTGGGGAGAAACCCTGCCTGTTGTGAAACTGTTACGATCGTCTTGTCAGCATCTGATCCCCCGTGGTTCGGCAGATCTACTGCAACCACGTCAAAGCGTTTACACAGCCGTTCCCACCAAGCGGTGTAGGTGAGAATGCTCATCGGGTGAGGGTTGACGAGTAGTAGTTGGCTAGCACCTGGCCGTCGTGATGCCGCATACCGAATTCGGCGCCCATCAATCGTTACGTATTCTAAGTTCATAATTATTTTCCTATCGGGTTGGTGTGTTATTCGAAACAGCTATTCAAGATTGATGTCGTTGCAATAAATGCAACTGACCAGCACTCAAGTTTGATCACTTGCATTACGCAAGTAATAAAAACTCTATCATATTACTTGCATTGTGCAAGCAATAGTCTGTGATGGTGCTCATAGCGTGCTGAATTCAATTTTTGAATGGGTAGAGGCTGCGGCCGAAATTGGCTCCCTCAATCCCTTTGGATAGAAAAATTTCTCAGCTATTAGGTAACCCTGTAGGAAGGATCAATGGCTTCAGTCAAGCGGCCGAGCTCACCGGTATCGAGTCGCATAGGTAGCCGCCATCTCGTCAAGATGACATCAATCATAGGGCCGAACTATTTAGTCAGCATAGCCGATTCGGTACTTTATGATAAGATGTTGATCTCGGCCGAAGCGTTGAGAGCCTAATCAAGCCATCCTCAAAAACGCTTGTCTTCGGCCGTATAGTTGGAGAAAGTACACAATGAAACAAAAAAAAATGAGCCACAATTTCTACGATTTTTGTGTTGAACTAATTGAGTCTCGCGGGGTAAAAATTCGAGAAATCGCCGAAGTCACCTATGGTTTACAAAAGCCCTACCTAGATGAAATTACGGTTGATGATGCTGAAACAGCCGTAAGAGCTGTCATTCACAAAAGAGAAGCGCAGTTTGCGATTATGACCGGGCTCGAGTTAGACAGACTATCAGAAGAGGGGATGCTGCAGGGGCCGATCGCTGACATCATCAAAGAAGATTTTAGCTTGTATGGGGTCGATGAAATTTTGGCTCTGTCCGTTGTCAATGTTTACGGCTCTATCGGGCTGACCAATTTCGGGTATCTGGATAAAGCGAAAGAAGGGGTCATTAAGGAAATTGATGAAAAGTCACGAAACCCGGACCAAGTGAATACATTTTTCGATGATTTGATCTGCGCGATTGCGGCCGCGGCCGCTTCAAAAATGGCGCATCAATTTACCTGATTTCAGCAATCCACGATTAAATTTTGCTGGACGGGGGCAACCTTCGGCTAAAGGCGAAAACCACTCAAGCGTTTACCCTAACAAATGTTTTAGCATGAGTTCGGTATTGTTTAAAAAGTCCCGCGATATTTGATAATGTTCCGTTTCCATATAGGTCGTTTTTCGCAAGCCGTCCCCATCAAGCCAATAAAGCAGCGCGTCGGGATAGGCCATCAAAATTGGGGAGTGGGTCGCAATGATGAACTGCGACCCTTGTTTTACAAGCTCATGGATGATGCGCAACGCGGCTAGCTGGCGCTGAGGAGACAGGGCTGATTCTGGCTCGTCGAGAATGTAGAGCCCATTTGAGCCGAACCGTTCTTGCATTAACCAAAGAAACGCCTCACCATGCGACTGCACATGCAAATTTGCCCAACCATATTGAGCGTAGTCTCCCTGCTCTACCTCGGTCGCCACGTTAAACATCGTTTCTGCCCGTAAAAAAAAGCCTGTTTTCTCCCGCTTCGGATTACGGATTAATTGCAACTGCTCATAAAGTTGAGATTCAGAAGGGCGCAGCTGTTGATTAAAGTTTTTGGTGCCACCTTCTGGATTAAAGCCCGCCAAAATCGCCATCGCCTCAATAAATGTCGATTTTCCGCTGCCATTTTCACCTACAAAATAGGTGACGCTCGGATGCAAGGGTAAGTGGTCGAGCTGTCGGACCGCTGGAATGTTGTACGGATACTCGTCAAACGAATTAACTTCGTCGCGTCGCAGTACCAGCTCACGAATAAATCCTTTAGATATCATCGGGCAGGTTGCTCTTTATCGAGGAAACGAACTTTGGGGAACTGTTCAGGCTGATGGGTGTCGTATTTTCCATGGGGTTTTAACACCCAAGCTGGGTGCGGGCTGACTTCTTGCCCTGCGTTCATCAATTTCTGAAAACGGCCGAAAAAGATCCCCCACACGTCCCCATGTTTGGGGGGCAACGAGCGGCCGTCGCTCAACCATTTCATCCCAGACCAAGGGAGTGCGATTTCAACCGTCCACCCCTGATCCACATCACTGTGATCATTCAGCGTGCCTTGTAGTTGAACACCTACCTCTAATCCCGGAAAATCCCAATCCCGAAACGCCCAGCGTGTGCCGCGTGGATGAGTCCCGTCCCAAAACGATTCCGGCTGGCGGTCAAAGTCACCACCAAACGAGTAGGCCTGCTTATCGAGAATATCAAACTCCGGCACGTCAAACCGACTCCCTTTTGTATAAGCATCGCGCCAAATAAACATCACTTCATAGATGGTGCCCAAAGCGTTGATCTCAAGTTCGTAGTAACAATCACCTCCATCAATGAATAGCTCTATGTCATTTTCCTGAAAGATAATGTCGTCCCGATTGGCCAGCTTTGCTTCTAGAAAAGGTTCCTCTATCCAGAAGGCCACATAAAGATGGCTGTCGTTCCACACACAGGCGGAACGGGTATTATAAAAACCGGGGCTTCCGTTGGCCATGTCGACAAAACGGCCGGATTTTTTGGCATTTTGCCAAACCGGTTTCGTTAGGTCACCGTCAATCACAATCGATTCAGCAATTTTGTGTGCATCGTAATCAGCGTTTAAATCAGTCATAAATAAAATATAGAAGCACCCTATGCAATGGTTAAAACGTAGATTGTCCTTGATTAAGCGGCCGACCGCCAGCACCGCTTAGTTTTTTGAAGATCTTCCAGTTAGAGGCTGCTTGGGCCGGATTTTATTGAAGGGGGAAATCAATAGGGTGTGCAGGTGCCCAATGGTGAGGGTGTTTTAAACCAGCTCTTTTGTCAAACTGGGCCAAACTGCTGAATAACAACCGGCCGGTTAAATTTGGGGTTCGGTCATCTGGGAAAAAATCGCTTCAATTTGGCCCAGTTTATGGCTATTCCGCACCTTTTCCGCCATCTCTTTCGCTTCGGACAGATATTTAGTCGCGAGTTCAAACTGACCTATGTTTATCGCTATTTCTCCACATTCCATCAAAACAACCATTCGAATTTGAGCGATCGTCGAGACTCGAACCGCTTCTTCTAAATAAGCGATCGGTGTGGGGGCAAGCTGGGTGAACGTTTCCAAATGCGCCATCTTTTCGTCAAGGTCTGCCAGGCTGATTTGCCCTACCTGTGCAGCGGCTAAAACACCAGCAACAGCGGCATGAACCAACCCATTTGATTTGTCTAATTCAAGCGTTGATTGCAGTTCAAAGTGGCTCATTGCTGTTTTAAGCGATTCTTGGAAATCACCCAATTTGATATGGATTAAGGCGATATACCCATAGGCTATCCCTATCATGGCCAACGAATTGGTTTGTAAATAGACTTCCATTGCTCGGGTTAGATGTTGAAGAGAGAGTTCGTAGTCGACCCCTTCAAAAAAACATAGCTCACCCAGAACCATATAGGTATGTGCAACTCCGGGCGGATCACCGAAGGTTTCTTTGAGGGCTAGACTCTGCTGAAAATACCCATGCGCCGTCTCGTATTTTCCTAGGGATGCGTAGTCGATCCCCATAGAGGTATATGTTTTGGCTATATTTCGTTGATTTCCAAGCGCCAAGTTGATCTCTAGGTTTTTCAGCGAGTATTCAAGGCTGCCTTCAAAATCGTTATAGTATTGGGCCTTTAACATGCCCAAGTAAAAGTTGCACGTTAACACGCCCACTTGATCGTCGATTGATTCTCGTAGAGACAAGCTTTGCAGAAAATACTCTTCTGCCACAGCGTAGTCCTTTTGAAATTCGGCGACAACGCCTAATTCAATCAAACTATCGGTGGTCTTTTTGATGAGGCCGGCCGCTTGAGCAATCGATAAGGCTTGTTGCAGATACTCTTTTGCTTCGCTGTAGCGGCTTTGCTCGATACAAATATAGCCCATGATGTTCAGGCTTGTTGCAAGGCCAGCATCGTTATTGAATGTTTTGGCCAGCTGGTAAGCTTCTTGAGAAACCTTTTCCGCCTCAGCATAATTTGCCCGTCTGGCATCGATATTCGCCTGCTGATTTAACAACTCAATTCGACGAGGGTCCGCAGAAGTTAATAGGGTCAACCCTCTGGAGATAAGCTCAAGCCCTTGATCGAAATCCCCTGTAATTTCAATCATACGGTTCGTAACCGGTAATAAATAAGCCAATTCTTTTTCTATATCTTCGGCCGCTTGCCAGTGTGCCAGCAGGGTTGAATAAAATTCAGGTTTGTTTTCGTGAACATGTTCGATGGCGGTTGCTATTTGTCGGTGTGACTCTTTAAGCTGATTTGTGGTCAATTGGGCCATCGCGGCTTGGCGTAACTTGTCATGGCTAAACGACCACTGACCGTCCCGCACAACAAGAATTGTGGCGTCCGCGACTCTTTGCAGCCAAGAGCTAAGATCAGAATCAGCCGCTAAATGTGTTAATACCTGTAGGTCTAATTGACGGCCGGCCACAGCTGCCATTTGTAGCAAAGGTCGGTCATCTTCTGCGACTTTGTTAATTCGGCGTTGTAGCAAAGCTTCCATACCGCTGGTAAACACCTCGGTTGGTAAGCCAGTTGTACCGATATCCAACATTTGCCCCGCATCCTCTGCCAAGGCGCGCATCACTTCGACAATAAAGAACGTATTCCCCTCGGTTTCTTTTGTCAGCAAGGAAACGAGGTCTGATTGACGACTAATCGTGCCGAGCATCGCTTCACTAAGCTGAGCAACCTCGTGATTATTCAGCCGGTTAAGCTGTATCAATCTTGCGGTGGGGAGTTCCTGAGGTAAACCGGGCCGTTCATCATGTCGATAGCTGCCGATAACCATCACCCCCGGTAATTGATCCAGGATCTTTAAAATTTGTTTGAGTGGTGCCAGGCCCTCTTTCGACCAGTGTAAATCCTCTAATATGATCAGGCTGGGGTTGTTCTGCCTTTGCAACACAGAGACCAGCGTTAGGATCAGACGCTGTTCTCCTTCCGAACCGCTTAAGCTAGGTGTAGGCGGGATCTCTCGCTCTAACAAGGTGCCCAATGAGGGTACAATTTCTTGCAACACCCCTGCTTCTAAATCACTGATGTCAGAATTTAAAGCTACCCGAGCCACAATGTCGCGCCAAAGTTGATAAGGGGTACCTTGCTCTGCAATCTCCTGCCCGTTTAATACCTGCCATCCGTCTACAAGGGCCTGCGTTCGGAATTCATCTAATAAGCGACTTTTGCCGACACCGCTTTCCCCACCCAGTAAGTAAACGACCCCGCGCTCGTTTTTCGCCTCTCTTAGCCCATCTTTAAACTGTGCCACTTCTTTTTCGCGCCCCACAAATGTAGCGGCTTGCAGATAACTTTCTCGAATTTCTTCAGTCTCTGAGAAAGTTGAGTGGCCCAGTATCTTTTTTAAGGAGTGGAGCGTTTCATAAGCAGATGAGGTGCGCTCGGCCGGGTCCCTAGCAAGCAGTGATTTTAATATTTCATGAATCTGCGGATCAATAGACGACCAATCGGGGTCAATGGTCATCAAGCGATTGTAAAACCCGGTGTCAAAGCGGCCAAACGGATGTTGCCCCTTGATTAACTGATAAAACAACACTCCAACCGCATAAAGATCGGTCGCTAGGCTAATCTCCTCCCCTTCAATGACTTCAGGTGCCATATATTGTGGGGATCCGCTCATGTCACCCGCTTCATCTGAGCCTTGGGAAAGTCCGAAATCTAATAATTTGACGGTGCCATCAACCACAAGCACATTATCCGGTTTAATATCCCGATGCAGAACGCCGCGCCGATGAAGATAGGCGAGACCTTGTAGGAGTTGGATGATTAATTCGATCTTTTCTTCAAAACTGAGAGCTTCGCCAGCTTGGAGTATGGTTTGGCCCTCTTCCAAGTAGTTCATCGTGTAGTAGGGCTTTTTTTCAGAGTCAAACCCATAATCAAGGACGCTGATGATATTTGGGTGACGTAGACCAGCTAGAATCTGAAATTCTTTGGTCAAGATCATGCGCAAGCTCGACAGCGTGACGTCGGGAGCTATCGACCCCATATTTGGTAGCTCGCTGCGAATGAGGACCTGTTTCAGAGCAACAGTTTGACCCGTTAAGCGGTCAAACGCGCAAACAACGGCTCCCATTCCCCCTTTTCCAATTTCATTTTGAAGCACGTATCGGCCGTTAATATTTTTTAACATAGAATCAAAATCAATATCGAATGTAGGCTTAGTATAAAGATATGTAGGTCAATGGAAATAGGAGATATTGGCTCAATCGAACACCGACGAAAAAAGAGAAGAGTCTATTTAACTAGCCTTAGATTCTTGTTTACGTTGGGTTGCCCCAGATTTAAGCGCATTCAGTAATGTTTTAACTTTGATCGGCTTGCTGATGTAGCCATTCATGCCGGCCGCAAAATAAGTTTCTTGCCTATCATCTAGTACATCGGCCGTCATCGCGATGATATAAGGTTGATGCGTTTCTGGGAGTTCAGCTCTAATCCTTCGAGTAGAATGAATACCATCCAACTCTGGCATTAAGATATCCATCAAAACCACATCGTACTGAATTTGTTGGCACGCATGAACCGCCTCTATTCCGTTGCCGACCACATCGGCTTGGTAACCACAGCGATCTAATATGCGTGTGGCGACCTTTTGATTAATGATATTGTCATCTGCCAGCAGGATTTTAAGCGGGTAATTGCTTGCCATTTCTGAATCAAAAATGTCTGTCGGGTTTTCTGCATGAATGCCTGCAGGTTGCCCGATCGCAAGTTTGACCAAACTTCTTAATAACGGCCTCTTTTTAATGGGGACCGAGACACTGGACGCTGGATATTCTTTTAAAAGTGGCGCTGTACGTGCTCCCCATTTGTTTAGGAAAAGGATCGGTTTTTTAATTTTGAGGGAGTCCAGACCGGTTAAATCACTTTCTGAAATCGAGAACGAATCGATGATAATGACATCATAGTCCTCTGTTGATTCTGGAACAACCGATACTGTGTCGGTAACGTCTAGTTTGATTTGATAACGTTGTGTGTGCTGCCTGATGGACTGGTGAACAAGGTTGTCGGGCGTTATCAATAAGATTTTTTTGTCTGATAATGCATTGAAGTTGGCATAATCATTCGGATCGACATGGTTATGAACCCTTGTCGCTTTAATTGAAAATGTGAAGGTTGCTCCTTTATTTGGCTCACTCTCAACCTTTATCTCCCCCCCCATCAATTCACACAAACGCTTGCAGATAATTAAGCCTAAACCTGTCCCGCCGAACTTGCGAGATGTCGAACTATCGACCTGTGTAAAAGGCTGAAAGAGCCTATCCATCCGGTTTGCAGGTATTCCGATGCCGGAATCAGATACGGCGAAAACAATATCTTCCAAATTAGAAACATACTGATCTGCAGGCAGATCAGTAGACCTTTTTTCACACGAGATATGAACTGTGACGGACCCTTTTTCGGTAAACTTGACGCCGTTGCTCAGCAGATTGGTTAATATTTGGCGAACGCGGGTGACATCTTGGGTTAGTGTCAATGGAACGTCTTCATCGATCACATACGCGAGGTGTAGACCTTTGTTAGACGCAAGTGGGGTGACTAGGTCTATCGCCTCTTCTACACAATGTTCAAGCCTAAATGAAACCTGCTCTAATTCTAATTTTCCCGCCTCAATTTTAGAGAAATCGAGTATGTCATTGATCAACGTTAAAAGTGTGTCACCACTCTTGCGAATGGTGTTAACAATATCTTTTTGTTCTTCATCAAGCGGGGTGTCTGACAAGAGGGTGGTCATACCCAGCACCCCATTCATTGGTGTACGCAGTTCATGGGACATGTTTGATAAAAAGGCGCTTTTTGTCCGGGTTGCGGCTTCCGCGGCCTCTTTTGCCTCAGTTAAATCTCGTGTGCGCTCTTCAACCTTTGCCTCAAGGTTGTCGTTTAGATAGGCGTTTTCGATTGCAACGGCTGCTTGATTGCCAAAAAATTCAAGCGGGGCCAAATTGTCTTTGGAAAAGCGGCCGCTCTTCGAACGATTTTCCACGTAAATTGCACCAATGATGCGATTTTTTGAGATGAGAGGTGTACACATGATAGAGCGGAGCTGCATCATTAAAACCGATTGAGCCTGCCCAAACCGAGGGTCAAGCTGAGCATTTCTGACAACGATCGATTCTTTTTTATTGATAACCTCGTCTAAAACAGAACGACTTATCGAATCAACGCTAGAATGGATATCTGTCCCATCTGCGCGGCGCCGCACTTTAAAAATAAAGGAATCATCCTCATTGAGTAGAACGATATACCCTCTTTCTGCCCCGACCAACAAGATAACTTGATCGACCACATAGGTTAATAACGGTGCAATTGAGCGCATTTCTGCCATTCGCCGACTAATCGTGAGTAAATGGAGAAGTAGGCCTTCACTTTCTTGTTTTTCTGTATCGGTTTGTTGTTGGGTGTTTTTGTTTATATCGTCTTGCATCAATTTGTTGATATCGTTCGCAGAGTAAGCAAACTGACTTGACTGTTTGTCAGTTTGCCGCACGATCAATATATCGTTTCGGCAGCCGGATTGAAATAGGATATTTGATTGTTTGCGGGTTGATTCAAGTGAAGCTGGGAAATCAGGTATGATTAGACTTTTTGCAGACCGGTTGCAACGGTCTGCCAGAGGCTTAATAGATGACTAAAGAAACGATATGTGTGATTGGAATGAGCGGTTTCGTGGGCAGCCATGTGACGGCCGAACTTTTGAATCAGGGCTATTCTGTAAATGGCACGTTGCGAAATCCAGATGGTCCTCATGCAAACTGGATTAAGCGGGAACTGATGCCGCTTGCTCGGCCGGGACAAGCATTGAAGCTGTTTGCGGCCGAATTGCACGATCAAGACTCACTGGAAACAGCGATGAAGGGTTGTACCGGTGTGATCATGAGTGCTGGTGTCGAAACCCAAGTTCCGGAAACGGTTACGCTGATGGTCGCGGCCGCTGAAAATGTGTTAAATGCCGCCTTGCGGCTCGGCATTAAACGAGCCGTCTTTACCTCCAGCACCGGCTCAACCAATCCACCCGAAGGGGAGCCACCTGTTAAAGATGAACTGATTCATTGGTCAGACCCTGAGCAGCAAATCTCGGTTGGCAAACATTCTCCGGCCGCCAAGACGCTGATGGATCGAAGGGCACTAGAAATGATGGCTGAACACCCCGATTTACGCGTTAGCATCATGAACCCATCGATGATTGCTGGACCGGTTTTTCAAGACGAACCGGTATCTGGCTTAAAATTTATTAGCGCCATTTTGAACAAAGAACGCATGGCGGATGTCATCCCCAACGGCTCAATGTCAATGATTAATGTCAACGACTTGGCCAAGTTACACGTTGCGGCTTTAGAGCAAGAAAGTGCATCCGGCCGGTATTTTGCGCTCAAACGGAGCTGGCACTGGAAAGAGATTCTTGCCGCATTTGGTCGGCTTTATCCTGAATACACCCCTCCAGCATGGCCTGATGATATTGAACCTGTTAAAGCTACAGCGTTTGATTTCACCCGCCGTGATAGCTTGGGCATTGAGCTCAAAGATCTAGATGAGATCTTAGGTGAGGTTGTGGGTGAGGCTCAACGTAGAGGGATGTTGGAGAAGGCTAACTGAGAAAGCAAATCATCAACGCAAGCAGTTGAGATTTTTACCCAAACGCCTTGTTAGCTATGCAGGGTTTTTCCAAAGTCAGCTTTGCCCAGTAGGATAAATCCTACAGTTACAATAAAAAGCCCGATCAATCGGGCTAAATGCACCAAATTAACCTGATTCATCAGGTTTCTTATTTTAACCGAGGGTTTGCAACCCTCGGTGCAGGATGAATTAACGGCTTTGGAAAAACCCTTGTTTGCTACGGCTTGTACTTGCCTTCACGATTTGCGATGGTTAGAATAGATTTATTCTTAGATAAAGGAGGTGAATTGAA
>JAHDEB010000163.1 GCA_020629055.1 Chloroflexota bacterium | reverse complement strand
TGCATGGGGACCACCATCTTTGGCTCTTCCGCTTTGATCGCCGCGATGGTGGGGGCGACCGCATGCCGAAACTGCGATCCGGGCAGGTGAAAGCCACCCATCAGCGTGTACAACGGCCGGCCGTTGGTCAGCTCACGCGCATAGTTGATCGTATTGATAATGCCAGCATGACCACAGCCGGATAACACAACTAGCCCATGCCCTGCCACATCCAACACAACCGCCTGATCATCTTGCACGATGTCCGCCACAATCTCCCCATCAACTTCCATCACAGAACCGGGCAACCCATGCTCAAAATCGGTACGGCGTGGAATCTCACCGGTCAGCATAAACAGCCCCTCCCCGATCACACTGGCACCCGGTTTTTCAACGATGGTGGCCCCCTCACCTTCTAGTTTTTGCTTGTTCAACATGTCTGGGTATTGCAGCATGACTCCGTTGTCGTTGCGCCAGTAGCGTGGGTGGTGAAAACAGATCGGGTGGACGTGGATGGGCGGTTTGCCCGCCATTTGGAGCAGCTGAGAGGTCGCACCGATATGGTCTTCGTGGGCGTGGCTGATGGCGATCGCTTGCACATGGTCCAACGACTCGTTGAGGAATTCGAGGTTACGCGGCGCGGCGACCGGGCTAAAGCCGGTATCAAATATGACACCTACTTTTTTGTCCCCTTTCCAAGCGGTCACCAGCATGCAAACCCCATGCTCGGCCAGAACGGTGTCTGTCGGCAAAAATCCCTCATTGGCGATTTCGCGCCGCTTGACCCCTGGGGCGGGTTCTAGCATCGAGTCAGCATAGTTGTCGACGACAATCAAAATTTCTACTTTATCGGCCGGGATTAAGTCCATGTTTTCCTCTCACTTGTGCGGTCAAATCTAATGATGTTGTTGTGAGGGGGCAGTTTAGATCAAGGGGTGAAAACTGCCAAGCTAAAAGGAAGGTGGAAATCCCAGTCAATGGCATTCAACTTTTCAATTACGGTAGTTGGTTCAGCCAGTGACAGGGATTAATGCCCAATCGGTGCTTGACCAAAACCGGGGCTAGATAACTGAAATCACCAGTTTTCCTTTGGCGCTGCCCTGCCCCAAATAAGCCATCGCTTCGGCCGCATGTTCAAGCGGATAGGTCTGATCGATCACCGGCCGGATTTGACCCTCGTTTAACATTTCAGCCAAGGTGGCTAAATCCTCAGGCTTTGGCTTTTGCAAAGCTGATTTTATCGTTTGATCGGACCCACGTGTTCGCCAGCCTCCAAACAGCATGGCTGAAAATATCTGTTTAAAAGACCCACCCACAACGACAAGCGTGCCGCTGGGTGAAAGGGCGCTCTGGTATTCGGCCAAGGTTTGGAACCCATTGGCTGCAAAAATCAGATCATATTGTTTGCCGCTTTGGGTAAAATCTTCGGCCGTGTAGTCGATCACATGATCAGCCCCCAACTCACGTACCAAGTCAGCTTTTTGGGTGCTACACACGGCCGTTACTTCGGCCCCAAGCGCCTTCGCGATTTGCACCGCGTAGGTACCTACCCCGCCAGATGCACCGTTAACCAAAACTTTTTGCCCGGCCTGAATGTTGCCGGTGTCACGCAGACCTTGTAACGCGGTCATGGCGGCCATTGGCACAGCGGCCGCTTGTTCAAACGTTAAGCCAGATGGTTTATGTGCGAGCACCGCTTCTGGTGCACAGACATATTCGGCCAAGCCGCCTCGGCCGTTTTCAGACAAATCTCCGTACACCTCATCCCCTACTTGAAAACGCGTAATCCCTTTGCCAACCGCTTCAACCACCCCGGCCACATCAGAGCCGATGATCTGTCGTTTCGGCCGGAACAGTCCAGCTTCGGCCCGTAGCATGAGCGGCCGGCCGGTGAGCATAAACCAGTCCGCCTTGTTTAAGCCGGTCGCATGGACCTTGATCAAAACTTCATGATCACCAGGCTGGGGCTGCTCGATCTCGGCTGATTCTAAAACGCTAGACGGCCCATAACTTTTATTGATTATCGCTTTCATCTTTGTTGATCCTTCAAACAGTCGGTTGAATAGTTAGGACTATCGCTTGGTTGCACCTCCCCGTCGGGGAGGCTAGGAGGGGGGTGAGCGAGAGTTCTATGTGTTCAAGACTGTATAACAAAACAAGAAGAAGAACATCCGCCAACTGTTTAGAAAAAATTTAGTCAGGGTGGATGATCTGATCCACCTTTTGGTTGATGCCAAAAACAGATCGTTTAGGGCGGTGATTTAAGCATCAGCCGTTCGCCCCCTCATTTTGTGCTCGAAACAAAGGGCCATCCCCGCTAGAATTGAGCCTATGACGATTCAAGTAATCGGGGCCGGTCTCGGCCGGACCGGAACCAATTCACAAAAATTAGCCCTACAACATCTGTTGGGCGGCACGTGTCACCATATGTTTGAGGTCGGTCAGCATCGTGATCAAATCCCGATTTGGACGGCGGCCGCTCGGGGGGACATGCCGGATTGGCACAAGTTCTTGCAAGATTTTTCAGCCATCGTTGACTGGCCCGGCTGCTCGTTTTGGCCCGAGTTGATGCACGCTTATCCCGATGCGCTTGTCCTGCTCTCTGTACGTGATTACGATCAATGGTTTGAGAGTGCTAGCCAAACGATTTTTGAACCGATGGAGGTTTCAGACCCGGCCGATGCTGCATTTGAAGAGATGTGGTTAGAGATTACCGGCCGGCGTTTTAGCACCGATTTCCAGAATAAACGGGCGATGATCACGGCCGCAAAAGCCCACAATGAACGGGTAATCGCCGAAGTCCCGGCCGAGCGGCTGTTGGTTTGGCAGGTCACTGAAGGGTGGGGGCCGATCTGCGAACGCTTAAACCTGCCGGTGCCGAGCATCCCGTTCCCTCGCTCAAACAGCCGCCAAGAATTTTGGGACAAATACGATCCTGGCCGGACCACTTAAACAGCATGGACGAGTTATTGCAACCCTTCCCGTCTCGCTTTGCGTCACGCAATAGCCAAGAAGATGCACAAATTTTTGTGGCGACATCTGGCGAGATATCGAGCCAACGGTCTGAACACCTGCATCGGCATGATTTTTATGAACTGGTCTGGCTGTGGCAGGGGCGCTGTACTTTTTTTAGCGATTTCAAACAATATCCCCTAAACCGAGGGACCCTGATTTTTATATCGCCGGGACAACTGCATGACTACATTGTCGAAGCTGATTTTGCCCGTCTAATTATTTTTGGCTTCCGCCCCAGCCTGCTACCGAATGTGGCGGCCAGCCTTGTCAATTTGCTGCCGTTTGATGACACCAATCGAGAGCCGGTATTGGCGATTCCAACTCTTCGACAAGATGAGATTGAGCATTTGTTTAAAGCCGCCCACCGTCGATTCGACAGCCACCAGCCAGGTTGGGAGCCGATTGTCAGTAGTTATTTAAACACTATTTTGACCGAAGCCGCCTACCAAATGCCGGAACACATCATCCATCAACCAGCCCCGGCCGGTGTTCAATTAACGCGAGCTTTTCAACAAGCGGTGGAGCAAAGCTATCGTGACCAACAGCAAGTGCAGGCCTATGCGCAGCAACTGGGTGTCTCTACCAATCATTTGGTGAAAACGATCCGGCAAACCACCCACTCAACGCCCAAACAGATGCTGCGCGAAAGATTACTTCTAGAGTCCAAACGGCTGCTGGTCCATTCCCCATATCCGGTAACCCAAATCAGCAGCCTGCTTAATTTCCCCAATAGCACCACCTTCGCTCGCTGGTTCAAAAAGCAAACGGGTAAAACCCCCTCCCAATTCAGACAATCGGCCGATTTTGCATAAATTTGCACAGTTTTCCCCCTGTTTTTGCTCTTATCAAGCAGCCAACCAGCTTTGATAATGGTGATTACTCAATTTACTGGAGGAAATTTTATGAACGCTTTTACTGGACAATCTAAATTACCCTACTGGGCATTGATTCCGGCCGTCCTGATCATTTTGGTATACACCATGCTGTCTTACATCGCATTTTTCGATCCTGCATCATGGTACAGCAGCATGGGCATCCCTCAACCTGAGCATGGGTTTATTATTACCAGTTGGGGTGGCAAAAACAGCGCCATGGTTGTCAGCATGTTGCTCGCCCTTATCAGCCGCCGTCGCTTACCGATGGCGATCGCATTGGCCGTCTTTTTCACCGGTCAGATCGCCGACGCTGTGGCCGGGGCCCAAACGGGTGTCAGCGTGTTTATTACCTATGTCGGCATGGCGCTGGTAGTGGCACAACTTGCTGTCATGTTGGTATCTAGACAGGGTGAACCTAGCTGAAAACAGAAATTTGTAATCAAAGTGTCGTATAGCGCAGGAAAATGCTATACTGTTTGCCGTTAACACAAGTATTCCCCTGCCCAGCCTGAAAATGGCTGGGTTTTTTGTTCCGATTTTATTTGACATGAAGAACAGGGCTATAGGTTGATGGGCCAGAGTTGGCCTGAGAGCAGAACAATTTTGCGCGATGCAAACGTGTTTAGACTCTAAACACGAGTGTTTGAACCACCAAACACAACTCATGTGACAGCCAAAAGCCTCTCGCTTTTTGTCACGCCTGAACGCACTTGTTCAGCCATCAACTTCAAAAGCTCCGTCACGGTAGACCTTACCGGCCGCTCAATGCTGCTGTCTGGGTCTAAACGCGTGTGCGCAGGTTTTGGTCCAATCTCATGACAAAATTCACAGATTTAAATTTAGACGATGATATCGTCGACGCAGTAAACGCCCTTGGATACACCGAGCCTACCCCTATCCAAGCCGCCGTTATCCCCAGTTTAATTGAAGGTAAAGACATTATTGGGCAAGCCCAGACCGGGACCGGTAAAACGGCCGCGTTTGCGTTGCCGATGATCCAGCACATCACCCCAGGCAAAGGGTATGTTCAAGGATTGGTCCTATGCCCAACGCGCGAACTTGCGATGCAAGTGTCAGAAGCGATGAAGGGATACGGCAAGAAAAAAGGGACCAAGGTTTTGGTCGTTTATGGTGGCCAGTCTTATGACAAACAGACCCGGCCGCTAGAGCGTGGCAAGGTAGACATTGTGGTTGGTACCCCCGGCCGGATGATCGACCTCGTTAAACAACGGTATCTGGACCTAAAAACGGTCCGCCACTTGGTTCTAGACGAAGCAGACGAAATGTTGAGCATGGGATTTGTCGATGACATCGAAACGATCTTAGCGGAAACCGACCCGAAACAGCGTCAAACCGCCCTATTCTCAGCGACACTGCCTCATCAAATCCGTCGTTTGGCCGACAGCTACCTGCTCAACCCAGAAACGGTAAAAATCGAAGCTGAAGCGTTAACCGTAGACCGCATCACGCAAAAATATTATGTGGTTAACCATGAAGACCGGTTGGCCTTGCTGACACGTCTGTTTGAAATCGAAGAGATGGAGCGGGTGCTTGTATTTGCCCGTACCCGTCTAGACACCGGCCGTTTGGCCAGTGAATTGGCCATTCGGGGATTCCCGGCCGAAGCGCTTTCAGGCGACCTGACTCAGGTGGCTCGCGAGCACGTGATGAAACGTTTTAAAGAAGGCCGTTTAAAAGTGTTGGTCGCAACCGACGTTGCGGCCCGTGGTATCGACGTCGACAACTTGTCACACGTCATCAACTTCGAGCCACCCCAGTTTGAAGAAGTGTATGTGCATCGGATCGGTCGTACCGGCCGGGCAGGCGCACAAGGGACCGCAATCTCGCTCATCACCCCAGGCGAAGTTTACAAACTGCGTAAAATCGAACGGTATATCAACGCCCGTATCGAAGAAGCACAGATCCCGACTGCAGAAGAAATCACAAAAGTGCGCAATGCAAAACTAGAAGAGCAAATGCGCGTTTGGATTAAACGGGATCGTTGCGCTTATGAAAAAGAGACGATTCAAGCATTGATCGACGAAGGCAACGACCCGCTACTGGTCGCAGCAGTGGCCCTAAAACTGGCCCAAGCGGAAGACAAAAAACGGCCGATTGCTGAGATTGGTCCTCTACGCAGCGGCGGTGGCAATCGCGGTGGCGGTGGCTATCGCGGCGGAAACCGTGGTGGTGGCAATCGCGGTGGCGGCGGCTATCGCGGTGGAAACCGTGGTGGTGGCGGTTATCGTGGCGGCGGTGGTGGCGGCAACAGACGCAGCGGCGGCGGCGGCGGTCATCGCAAAGGCGGTGGCGGTGGTGGCTATCGCGGCGGCGGTGGTGGCGGCAACCGAGGTTAATTTTTAAACTTGTCATTCTCGAGGGGCGGGTTATCATCCGCCCCTTGAGGACCGACGATTCTATAAAATCGGAAACTTCATCGTCGGTTTTGCAGGAACAGGGAATACCACTTCGTCTTTTTGCGCGGTATCCCGGAAAGGTATTCAATACCCGTTCCTGAGGTAAACATGGCAGATTTTAAAATTATCGACCCCCACATTCATTACTGGGACGCTTACACCACTCCCCGAACAGTTACCCCTTTAGTTAAATTAGTTGGCCGCTTTCCTAAATTGATGGATTGGATCATCAAAACGGTGGTTCCGGCCGAAACCGTCCACTATTTCGGGTCAACCACCCTCTTTTCAACCCCCTTTCTGCCAAAAACCTATTTTGATGAAGCGGGCCGCTATCGTGACCAAGTGCGCGGCGTTGTGCATATCCAGGCCGATTGGCAGGCGAAAGTTCCAACCGATCTTGCCGATGAAACCGCCTGGCTCGATCAGCTCGACCGCCCCCCGCTCGCCATCGTTGGGGAAGCGCGCTTAAACCAACCGGAGCATTTGGACGCGGTTCTAGACGCACATGTCGCCGCTAGCAGCCGGTTTCGGGGGATTCGGGACATGCTGGCTTACCATCCTTCAAAAGCGATACACAAATTTAATGAAGCAGAAGATACGATGCGGACCGATGCCTTTCGCCAAGGGTACGCCCGATTGGGAGAGCGGGGCTTTAGCTACGATGCGTTTATCTTTTCCCATCAGCTAACTGATTTGTGCGATTTGGTCGAGGCTGTCCCCGGCACCCCGATTGTGGTAGACCATATGGCAACCCCGATCGGGCTCATGGGCCCCTTTGCAGAATTTGGCACGACGGCCGAAGCGCGCGAAGGTATCAAAGCGGATTGGATGCAGGGCATTGAGCGGCTGGCGAAATCTGAGCAGGTTCACATGAAGCTAAGCGGCATGTTTATGCACGTGCTGGGTTGGGACCACCACAATTGGCCCGACGGCAAACTGTCGGCTGATGAGGTCACTGAGCGACTAGGGCCGCACGTGCAGTTTATGCTCGACACATTTGGCATTGATCGCTGCATGTTCGCCACTAATTTCCCACCCGACAGGGTGATTATGCAGTATGAAACCTATTACGACGCCTGTTTTAAGATGGTAGAGGGGTTGAGTGCGGCCGACCAGAAAAAGCTATTTCACGATAACGCGGCTCGGTTTTACCGGATAGACGCATAGACGCACCACGGGTTATGGGGACCATTGCGGCCGGGTGCCGTGCACTATAAATCGGGCGATATTTGTTTCTAAATCTAGCACCCATATCTCCGGCTTGGCATTATTCTTGCTCAGGTCAAAGCGCTGGTAAAGCAGCTTGCTCCCATCCGGGCTCCACGAAACCGCCCCATGCTGAATCGACAGTTCATCGGTCAGGCTACGGGGATCGGACCCATCGGTCCCCATCAGCCAAATTTGACGGCCAACCCCGGCCCGTGGCGCTTTACGCGTAAACACAAGGTGCTTCCCATTTGGCGAAACTTGATACCCTGCATCTTCAACCGGAATTCCTGCACCTGTCAGGTCAACCAAGCTTTCCCCGTCTTTATCGGTCTTCAGAATGTGCACCATCGTCTGGTCATAGTTTACCCGCAAGGCTGAAAAATAAAGTTCATCCTCGGTCCCCCATTCAACCGGCAAATTGGCCCGCGACGGGATCGTGTCAATCTCCCCGCTGGGAATATCGAAGATATGGATTTCATCTAAATTGGGGACGAGATAGGCCATCTTTTTACCATCGGCCGTAAATCTAGGATCTTGGCCGATCCAGTTTTCATCCTGAAAAATCGGGATCGACTGGAACGCCTCGAGGTCGTACCAAAACAGTTGGGGTTTATGGGCAACCAGCTCACCGTTCTGAATCGGCCGAACTTCATACGCAAACAGGTTTTGATCAGGGGCCCAACGGGGCTTGTTGCACGCCCCTTTTCCGCATACGGCCAAGGGTATCGTCTCTTCAGAGTTATTCCACAAGATCCAGATATCGGTGCTCAGATCTTTGTCATCTTCTTGGGTAAACGCGGTAAATCGCTGTGAATTCACATGAAAATCAAGAATGCTCCTCGATTGTTGGGTCAGCTGTTTTGGGGTGGGGTTGCTGTCGGCCGGGTTTACTGAAAACAGTTGGTACAGGTCAGAACCATCTTCAGCCAGATAAACGATATCGCCTGTATTAAAGTGGTCAGCGTCTTTGCAACTAGTAAACAAAAGCAAGCCAACTAAGATAAATAGCAAAGGGGTGATTTTCGTGGGTGATTTGAGGAAAGGACACACGGCGGCATTTTAGCATAGGACCCTAAAAAACTGAGTAGGCTCTTAGTTATGACTGAAGTGGCTTATTGAGACTCAACGATGGGGAGCAAGCGTGAATCTGCAAGTGCGGCCGTACGGTGGCCAATCCCGGCCATATACTCAGGGTTTTGGGCAAATGCCAGAAAGTCGGCCGTCGATCGCTGTTTGACCAGCATGACCATGTCCCATCGTTCAGCCTGTGGGCCAACCAAAAACTGACCACCATCTCCTAAAAAGATGACTTCGCCCCCACTTGCAGCCAAAAAAGGGTCGGTATGAGCCATATAGATTTCGTATGCCTCTCGGCCGGAAATCGGATTTAGCGGCGCTAATTCTGGGGAGCTTGAATAATCAGCAACCTCTTTAAAGCGCAAAAGATTAAGCATCACAATTGGCCCCGTTAGCCCGCGTGTAAAAAATGCAGCTCCTGATTCTTGGGTTGGGTCTATATAGTTATCTGCCATTTCGTTGTTTTTCTCCAACTTTTTAAATCTATAGTAGTAATTAAATTTTTTTTAACATTTGAATTCCTAGATCGTGATGAAAAACTAAGCACCCTCTTACATTGCCTATTTCTACCTGACACCCGATAAATTGGTTGATGTTTCAACCGTTCAGTTTCGCCCCCTGACAATATTCAACCAAAAGGTTGAAAATCCCATGTGTGTGTTTTATATTCAATCGCATGGTTGAACAAGTAGATGATAGAAAGGTACTGACTTTAGATTGGGCAGGTTTTCACCAGAGTTGGATGGAGCCAAACCGGCCAAATCTTTTAGAAAAATTACGTGATCTACGTAATTGACTGATGACGAGTCCAAATCACTCAGCCAGATCGTTAGGATAATGTTCGTATGACAAATGTAAATTCTAAAATCCACATCAATCGACCGGCCCAAGACGTCTTTGACTTCATTAGCAACCCAGAGAACAACCCACAGTGGCAGGGTGGAATGGTTTCTTGTGAAATCACATCAGACGGTGCATGGGGATTGGGTTCGACCTATTCGCAAAAAGCGAAGTTTATGGGGCGCGATATCATCTCAACGTTCAAAATTAGCCAATTTGAACCGGGCCGACTCATTCGGGGGGACACGGTCGAAAGCTCGTTCCCGATTAGTTTCACTCGCATCGTTGAACCGGCCGAGGAAGGCTGTATGGTTCAAGCGATTGTGACCGGAGATGCCAGCGGGTTCATCAAAATTTTTACGCCGCTGATGAATTGGATGGTTAAGCGGTCGATTGATGGGGACTATAGGCGTTTGAAAGCACTGCTAGAAGGGTAAGTGGGGTCTATGCGGCAGGGGCTCTGTTTTGCACAAAGAACCGTGTTACGTGGGGCGTCGAAGGTCAACGGTTGCTGAGCAATGAAGATTTATTGTACAACGAGGTCTGCAATCATCTGGCTGAGCCCGAAATCAAGCAAGAAAAAGTCGATGCCAACGATTAGATGCACGGCCGCAATCGCCCAAAAGGTGACCTGATAGCTCATCTTTTTTGTTTTGTGGCGCACCAGGCGTTGCGCCGCCCCGCTGCCGGGCCACCCCCCTGCCAGTTCAATTAAATGCAGCGTCGCTTCAGGTATGCGCCACATATTTTGCTGGGCAAAGCGTTTATCGAGCGTAATAGCTGCAAACCCGACGGCCGACGCGATCGCGTAAACGGCCAGCGGCAACCATGAGAGGGTTAAAACGGTAGCTAAAAATGGGATCGCAAACAGCAACAGCCGGGTTGAACCGATTTCGGCCAAACCGCCAGAACCTAAATCAGGAAGCCCTACTCTTCCTTTGGTTTGACCACGTACCTGTTCTAGCTTGGTCGCCTCCCCTTTGATCGTCACATTTTCGGCCCGCATGCGCCCTTTCGAGTCTTGCCCAACGGTGAACGATACTTTTTGCCCCACGGCCGGCCGTTTATTTCCATTCACTGCGCTTTTGTGAAAGAAATAATCTTTGCCACCCCCATCAGGCTGGATGAAACCAAACCCTTCGCTCCCTTTCCATGTTTCGACGATACCTTGTTGCTTTGCCATAGCGGCTAATTATATCCGATCCACTATTTTTGCATGGTAGCACAATTGCGTAGGTAGGTTGTGTCAGCTCCGTTGAAGAGTCGTTGACCAAATTATGCTATGTTTAAAGCTGAGCATTGGAACTTTTCTGCACAAGTTTTAGTTTAATGAGTAACAATGGACACAAAGATATGACAAATGAAAAACTCTACTTATTCCTGTTACCCATCCTGTTGCTTTTTTTTGTAGGATGTGAAGATTCAACTCCGGCCGTATCGACGCCCCCAGCCGATCACATCTCACCAACTTTGACATTGGATGTTGCTGCGATCACCATGGATCCTTCAATTACACCGACTCCAACTCCGATTCCACCCACAGCGACTCACGAACCATCATTGACAGTGGAGCCGATCAATACACCGACACCTATTTCGGTAGCAACCGCACCAGCTACAGCAATACCGACCGTCACAGCATCTGCTATCTCAGCCACATCGACACCAAGTGACACTTCACAAGCAAATGTCCAAGCTGTGCTCGAGTGGATCTTACCTCAAGAAGAGCCGTCACTCCTTTCTATTTCAGGTGGGGCGATTAGCGGTTTTGAAGTCATCGATGAATATGCAGCGGTTATTATGGGGCATTCAATTGCGGTGCTTGATACAACCGTTTCCCCTATCGCGGAAGAGGTGGCCCGCATTCGGTTGCCGGGCCAGCCCTCATCAATGGCCCTTTCCGGCCGTTTTTGGTTCCTATCGATTGGCAAAATAATATCGATCATTGATTTGGCCGATCCACAAAACATACAAGAAGTTGCCCGTATCAAAGGGTTGGGTGAGGGTCAGGTTATTCTGGGTGAAGACCGGCTCATCTACTTTTTGGATTCGCAGAAGACGTGGTGGATATTGGATGTGGATCAAGTTTTGCCAGCCATGAAGGCAGAAACCGCACCTACAAAAGCAAAGCCAGAAGTAAGCGACACTTGGTTTTCGGATAATATATGGAACCCTCACGTTGAATCGATATCTAAGCAGGTTCTTGCAGCAACCACCGGCCGCCCCCAATGGTTGCCAGAAGGGGTCAAGAAAGTCGCCAATGACTTGATTTATTGGGAAACAACTGGTGATGGGATTGGCGGAGGGTATCTAATTCGCTTAAATGTTGAAGCATCGGAAACGCCCGTGGTTTCCTCAGTTTTTCGATCATTTTCTCCGATAAATTTCGATGTTGACGATGGTCGACTCTACACGGCATTTTCTTATGAGGTTGCTGGTGGCGATACGGTCGTGGATGTAAGAGATCCCATGAACCCCCTTTTTGAGCAAGTCTTTGTGAATGCATCAAACTCATTGCTGATCATAGACAATACGATGCTTTCAGGTGGCCGACCGGGTTTGGTTGTATTCGACCTCGACAACGGAATTTCTCGTGGGGAAGAAGTCCCTATGTTCAAAGAAAACGCACCAATCCCATTTACTGTACAGATCGAGACAAATGAAAACCGATCAATTCTATTTGGATTAACCGGCATTTATACCGAGCGAGGCGGGATAGCAGTCTATTCAATTGAAAACCCCAACTCACCCACCTCCTTATCATTTATCAATTTCTCGGCACCGAATGGCCCCATAGAAATCAAATACGCGGCCGATAGGCTATATGCTTACCGAACCGTAGAAAACAACCAGTCTGTGATTCATGTTTTTGATGTATCAGATCCTGCAAATCCTGAAGAAATGATGTCTTGGGTGACAGAAGAGCAGGTCATCGGGCTAGAGGTTTGGCAAGATGAGGCCGGCCGACACTTAATGGCCGCACTTACTCCTGATGAGATTTCCATTTGGGATGTCTCTGATCCGCGAGTGATTCACCATTTATTGGGAAAGTTATTTGCGCCACCTCAATGTGTAGTTGAACCTCGATATAGTTATCATCGGCACACTCAACTGGCTGGCGATTGGCTCTTTGCCCCGCTGGGTAGATGCCCTACAAATCGAATCGATATTAGCGACCCGGCCAACCCAGTCATTTTAGACACGCTTGATGCCAATGGCCCGATGATTTTTGAAGATGGTTTGTTATACATGGGCGGCCAAAATTTGAGAATTTATAATTTTGACTAAGAAAGTGCGGGGCACTCCCCATGAAATAAGCTTCTTAAGCGAACAGGTTCAGGGGAGTGCCCCGCACTTCAGGATCATCTTAATGGATGCCGGTTATTGGGCGGCATGCAATCATCTGGCAGCGGGCTTTTATACGGCCGCTTAGCGATCTCCGCCTCAAACTCGGCACGCACCTGCTGCAAACGAGCCGGGTCCTTAAACAGCTCCACGGCCGATTGCGCCATCACCTGGGCCGCGTACATCATCCCCTTGTGACCGATGCCGGTGCGGCCGGTCGCCACAACACCCCACGTATGTGCCATCACATTGGTTGGCCAACAGGTTGTCACCAGCATACTCACCGGCGTAATCCAGCTCACATCCCCCACGTCGGTAGAGCCGGTCATCACATGCCCTTCGTCAAGCGACGGCCGGACCTGCCCCAACAGCGGCATCTCCACCTCTTCATCGGTTAGGTTATAGCTTTTTTGTAGATACAGCTTGGTTCCAGGTGGATTTTTGCCGTTTACCTCGGCCGCATACGCCATCTCTTGCGGGGTGAACTCGATTGGCCCCAGCTTTTGCATCACCTCGTATTGAAGATCAGCCAGCGCATGGTTGCTCAACACACAGGTTGAACCGGAATCAAAGACAACTTCGCACTCTGTCTCCGTCATCATCGCCGCCCCTTTGGCCACCTTAATCACCCGCTCCGAGACCTCTGCCACATCTTCCGGCATATGGGCCCGCACATAGTAAAACACTTCAGCAAAGTCTGGGACCACGTTTGGCGCGCCGCCTCCATGGGTAATTTGATAATGCAAACGCACATTGTCTTTCACATGCTCACGCAGATAGTTAACCCCTACGTTCATCAGCTCCACCGCATCAAGGGCCGAGCGCCCCAAATGGGGGGCAGCACCCGCATGTGCCGTCCGGCCGTGGAATCGAAAGTAATACCGATTGACACCAACGGCGCTCCCTTTCATCGTGGTGTTGACATTGCCGGGGTGAAAGTTAAAGGCGCAGTCGAGATCATCGAAAACTCCGTCTCGAGCCATGAACACTTTACCTCCGCCCCCTTCTTCGGCCGGGCAGCCGAAATACCGCAGCGTTCCGGCCGTGCCGGTCTCACCCATCCACTGTTTAACCGACATCGCGGCCGCCAATGCGCCGGTGCCAAACAGATTATGACCACAACCGTGCCCGTGGCCGTTTGGCTCAACCGGCTCTTGGGATGGGATATTTTTCTGTGACAGACCCGGGAGCGCATCATACTCACCCAAAAATCCGATTTTCGGACCCCCTTTGCCATTAGTCCATTCAGCCATAAACGCTGTGGTGATGCCGCCAACGTCCCACGTCACTTCAAAACCGGCCTCTTCCATATAGTCCGCCTGCAGCTTCGACGATTGGAACTCCTCCCAGCGGATTTCCGGGTGTCCCCAGATGGTGTCAGCCATTTCGATAAATTGATTTTGGTTGTTGTTTAGCCAGTCGGCCGTTTTTATCGTTGTGGTCAT
>JAHDEB010000162.1 GCA_020629055.1 Chloroflexota bacterium | reverse complement strand
ATGATTGCAGGCGAAGCATTATTAAATTTACTTGAAAAGTACGGTGTTGATACCGTTTTTGGCATCCCGGGCGTGCATACCTTAGACATTTATCGTGGGTTGCCGACCAGCAACATTAAGCATGTGTCAGTTCGGCACGAGCAAGGGGCTGGCTTTGCGGCCGACGGGTATGCCCGTGCAACCGGTAAGCCGGGTGTTTGTCTCATTATTTCTGGACCTGGGGTAACCAATATAACGACCCCTCTGGGGCAAGCGTGGGCAGACTCAATCCCGATGTTGGTTATTTCGAGTGACAATCCTTTAGAAACCCAAGGAAAAGGGTTCGGGCTATTGCATGAAGTAACCGATTTAGCGGCCGTGACCGCACCTCTGACCGCTTTTTCGGCAACCGCTGCCACCGCTGCGGAGATCCCTGAACTAATCGGCAAGGCTTATGAAACATTTGCGACAAAACGCCCGCGTCCTGTCCATATTGTGATTCCGACAGATGTATTGGCCGAGACGGTCACCTCTGAATGGGAACCATGGCAAATCGACCCTCGGCCGGCACCGGATGCTGAGCTTGTTTCCCAAGCGGCTGACCTGTTGACCGGGGCCGACAATCCGCTGATTTTGCTTGGCGGCGGTGCGCTTGGCGCTGGGCAGAGTGTCACGGCGCTGGCCGAATATCTACCGGCCAAAGTGATCAGCACCAATAATGGGCGCGGCATTGTGCCTGACAATCATCCCTTAAATGCTGGGGGCGTCGTCAGTCGGCCGGCCGGTCATGATCTGGTGGCGGCCGCTGATGTGATTTTAGCGATTGGGACTGAAATGGCTGACACCGATAGCTATATCGAACGGTACCCGATCAATGGCAAAATTATTCGTGTTGATATCGACCCAGAGCAATTTAACCGAATGTATCCAACAGAGATCGGGATTTTGGCCGATGGGGTGCAAACGGCTGATGCGCTTCTCGCCTCAGTAATTGCGCGTAGTCAGAAGGGTGATTTTGAATCAGCGGCCGAAGAGATTGAGGCAACTAAGGTACGGGCCCACACTGAGTTGGGGGAAGAAGAAAAGCTACATCAAAAACTGTTACTAGCGATTCAAGCGGCAATGCCCACCGACAGTTTGGGGGTTGCTGATATGTGCGGTCTTGGATATACCGCAACCGCATTGTGGCAATCACAAGGTGAACGGCGATGGCAGTACCCCGGCGGGTATTGTACTTTGGGCCCATCGGTGCCGATGGGGATTGGGGCGAAGCTAGGGCTGCCAGAAAGCGCAGTTGTCGTGATGGTGGGGGATGCAGGGTTTCAGTTTACATCGCCTGAATTGGCTACGGCGTTTGAGCAGCGCTTAGCTTTGCCTATTGTTATTTGGAACAATGATGGGCTGGGGGCGATTGAAGGGCATATGAATGATCGAGACGTACCGCTCTCGGCCGTAGATTATGGGGGTAGCAATCCCGATTTTGTTGCTTTGGCTAAGGCTTATCATTGCCACGGGGTGCGGCCGCAGTCATTAACAGAGCTAACCGAAGCGATTGAAGTGGCTTTGCGCGCAGACCGGCCGACCGTCATTGAAGTTTGGAAAGGGGTCGACTGGTAACTAACGTACCATTCAAAAGATAAGGCGTTTCAAATTATCATATGGTCATACTCGTAGCAAGCACCTTGCTGCTAGGACCGATGCATTTTCATGAAACAGCTAAATCTTAGAAATCTAAACGGCAAACTGAATTCAGAGTCTATATTTTATATTTGGATCACCCGCATTATGCTTGTGATCTATTTTTGGGTTGCGGTTCGTTCTCAAATGCGCATCAGTGCAGCCCCCGTTGAATTGGTAGAACACATTGTGTACCTACCGGCTCTATTTGGTTTAATCACGATCGCCCAATATTTAGGCATCCGTTTTTACAAGCAAGGTGATTCGGTTAAGAGCCTCGCACTTTTTTTTGTACTTCAGCTGATTGCGTTTAGCTCGATCGTCATTTTCATTCCAACCCTACTTGTTATTTTTCTTTGCAGTAGCCTGTTCCTAATCTGGGCGACAGCCTTTATGACGCTGCCTGAAGAACTGTGGTGGGTGGGTATACTGGTTGGCCTCTCGATGTACCCGCTGCTATTTGCAGTTTCGAATACGAGCTTTTCTCTCATAGATCAAATTCAGCCCGGAATACTTCACAATATTTATCAAACTTCCCAAATTTTTATGGGGATTATCTCGATTTTGCTATTAATATTGATTGGGCTCAGGTTTCGCAGCGCAGGTATCGCTGGGAAGATCGCATTATCAGTTATTTTTATTACGGGTCTCTCCATTGGGGTTGCGATATTTTCAATTGGCCGTTCTTTAAGGCAAGATGCCTTAGCCAAAGCGGATTCAAAGCTGCAGTCAATCGGTGTAACCAACGCGACAGCTTTAGCGAAACTAATTTCAAATCAGGTGACAGGGCTTTCTGGAATCAAAGAAGACAACACTGTTTTTTATGACATAATAGCTGAAAACTTTGGTTATAAAGAAGATGGCGTCAAACTGGCTGAGAATAAATTAATTAGTGAAGATTGGAAGGCTGACCAAGATGGAAATGCACCAGAATATGGAACTTCTGGTCAGCATCTATCCACCTACATGCCATTCTTTCCACCGGGGACTGAATTGCTTCTCACTGACAAAGAGGGATTTGTCATCGGGGCAACGTCGAGACCAATGGTCTTCTATTTTGGTGACTTTAAAGCATGGCAATTTGAGGAAAACGGAATTGAACCATTCGTTACATTCAGTTCGGCCGTTAGCGATATGACCAGTTTCGAACATTTGCAAATTACAATGCCTATCCAAAATCAACAATATGAAGTGATTGGTGCAATAACGGGTATTATTCCGGCCGGATATTTTCTTGATTTCCTAAAGGCCAACTCGCTTTTCTTAAGCGATCAAGATATAGACATTGCGATTAGTAGCCACGATATGTTGTTCTCCGTAACTGCTCATGAAAATGCAGACATTACCGAGAACCAAGAATTTCCCACTCCAAATTATAACGGAGGTGTCTGTCAGCAAGAATTGGTTGACTCTTCTCGGGAAGGATGTATCAAGACCCGTGCGCTGGTTGCTCTTGATCATGATGGTCAAGCATTGTCTAATACAGATATTCAAATTATTATCTCTCAACTTAGAGCAAATGCACTAGCAGCAACGATAGAACAAAATCAGACGAATGTTTTTTGGGGGCTTTTTGTCGTTGGCCTCAGTGGGATGTTATCCGCTTTAGCCAGCCAGCTAATCACGAGGCCGATTTTTGAGTTAACCGCTACAGCCACTCGTATCCGTGAAGGGGATTTAGACGCCAAAGCGGAGGTTGTCTCTGATAATGAACTTGGGAAGTTGGCCTCTGTGTTTAACCATATGACCGCTGAATTGAGGGAAACCTTAGAGGGGCTCGAGTTTAGAGTCCAAGAGCGTACGGCGAAACTCGAAAAGGCGAAAGAAGCGGCCGAGGCTGCTACGGTTGCGAAAAGCGACTTTTTGGCAAACATGAGCCATGAGATTCGTACCCCCATGAACGGGGTAATCGGGATGACGAGCCTTTTATCTGATACCGAGCTTAACGAAGAGCAAATCAGTTTTGTGCAGACGATTCGTAGCAGTGGCGATTCATTGTTGACTATCATCAATGACATTTTAGACTTCTCGAAAATCGAAAGTGGCAAAATGGACCTCGAGGAACATCCATATAATTTGCGGAATGCGATCGAAGATGCGATCGACCTTGTTTCTACGAAAGCCAAAGAAAAAGGATTGGAGCTCGCGTTTTACATGGATGAAGATATTCCAATGATGATTAAGGGGGATGTTACCCGACTGCGGCAGGTCGTGGTGAATCTATTATCCAATGCCTTGAAATTTACTGAGGAAGGGGAGGTCCTAGTTTCGTTAAAGCTAGACAATGAAAAAGAGGCGAGCCAGCCTCACAAGAAAGTCATTGAAATTAGCGTTAAAGATACAGGTATCGGCATTCCGCAGGATCGCATGAACCGGCTGTTTAAATCATTTAGCCAAGTTGACAATTCAACCACGCGACGATTTGGCGGAACCGGCCTAGGGTTAGCCATTAGCCGCCAGCTAGCTTTGCTGATGGGGGGGGATATTTGGGTAGAAAGCGAGGTTGGGCAAGGCTCAACTTTCTATTTCACGATTGAAGCGGAGCCAACAGATGGAGAAAATTCTAAACCTCTCTTTTTCCAATCTGAAATCTTAGTTTCGAAGCGAGTGTTGATTGTTGATGATAATCGGACCAACCGACATATCTTAGAGCAATATTGCAGTCGCTGGGGAATGGCGACTAAGTCGGTTGATTCTGGGCCAGCAGCGCTTGCCTATTTAGACGCTGGGCAGTCGTGCGACCTGATTTTGCTCGATTTCCAAATGCCTGAAATGAGCGGTTTGGAGTTTGTTCAAGAACTCAGAAAAAGCGGAGGAGATACCCCTCACATCATCATGATTACTTCAATTGGGGATAAGACGATTCGCCAAGAAGCGGAGGAATTGGGAATCGACCACTTTACCTACAAACCGATAAAACCGGCCCAACTTTACGATGCATTGGTAAAAATATATGGGGTCCGCGCTTCAGCTCGCGCACCGAAAGCCAAAACGGCTCATTTATTTAATAAGGCGTTCGCAGTCGCGAATCCACTAAAGATATTGGTGGCTGAAGACAACGTCATCAACCAAAAGGTGGTTCTTAGAATATTAGATCGCTTAGGTTACTCGGCCGATATCGCAGCCAACGGGCAAGAGGCGGTTGAATCGGTTAAGCGGCAAGCTTATGATCTTGTCTTAATGGATATTCACATGCCAGAGATGGATGGAATTGAAGCGACGAGACAAATTTTTGAGCAGATACCTGAAGAAGAACGGCCGATGATTGTTGCATTGACGGCCGGCGTGTTGGAAAGTGAGCGCGGATTATGCTTAGAGGCCGGTATCCACACCTTTTTACCAAAGCCGTTTAGAGTCACTGAACTTGTCGAGGTCCTACGAGAAAAGTTCGAACAAATGCATACGACCTAGTATGCATCCAGAGCTTTAGCCTGCTTTGTTTACAGTCATTTACCGGCAGAAGCAAGCCGGTAAATGACACAGATCAGCTTACAAAATGAGACATTTTAGCAAAAATTTAAAACATTAATTGTGTTCTTTATCGTTATATTTGACCTAATTCAAAACTGCGATTGCGAGGTTACACTCGCAAAATAATAATGAAAGGGAAAGGTCAATGATAAAAGAAACACTTAGCCTGCAAGCTGGTCAAATGTTGCCCGAGTGGGTTACTGGGTCAAAGTTTGAGAGCCAATTAGAGCTGGTTGAATTAGATGGCGGCGAGTTGCTTTTTGAGCAAGGGGAAGAATCAGATGCACTCTATTTGGTGCTGGCCGGTGCAGTCACAGTCTATACCCGCACCGAGGATCAAACAATTGTAGAAATTGATAAACTGTTTTCAGGCGATGTGGTCGGCGAAATCGGAGTGCTGAGCGGCCAAGAGAGAACTGCAACTGTTAAAGCGATGGTTCCTTGCCGATTATTAAAAGTGACCGCTGAACAGTTTGCTGACATTCGAGTGGCTCAGCCGGAGATAGCGACCGGTCTGCTGAAAAATAATTACGAGCGTTGGCAACGAATTCAGCTTGCCACGATTTTAGCGAAACTGTTTGGAGATGTTGATGCCCAGTTGGTGCATGAATTGCAGCGAAAACTGATTTGGAAAAATTTAGCGGCCGGGGATGTGCTGTGTCGACAAAATGATGCGGCAGACAGCATGTTCCTAATCGTCAGCGGCCGGTTACGCATCGATGTTAAAAACGACGCCGGGGAGGTAAACAATGTTGGGGATGCTGGGTCAGGCGAAACGATCGGCGAATATGCGTTGTTAACTGCTCAGACACGCTCTGCAACTGTAGTAGCCACCCGCGAATCGGTCGTTGCTGAAATTACCAAAGAAGAGTTTGACGAACTTTCGCACAGCTATCCACAAATCATCCCGGCTGTCACCCGCATCATTGTGGAACGACAGCAACGGGCGATCGGTCATGTTTCTGCAGCAGATCAGACCAATAAGATGATTGTGACAATAATGACGGCCGATTCTGATCTCGATCTTGCACCGTTCCTAGGCCAACTTCAAGAAACTATGTCAGCCTATGGGTCTACATTATTTTTATCTGCGAAACAAATTGACACATCATTGGGTGTTCAGGATATCGCCCAAAGCACGATTAACTCCCTCTTTGGGCCACTCGTCAGCCAATGGTTGACCAAGCAAGAGTCAGAGTCAGACTATATGGTTCTAATAGCGGACCCAACTTGGAGTGAGTGGACTGAACGTTGCATTCGGATGTCAGACCGCTTGCTTACTGTCGGCCGGCCTGAATGTAAGTCTGACGGCCGTCTGGATGCGATTGAGAAGCACGTAGAGACTTTAAACTTGCCCATTCGACAAGATTTGGTTTTGTGGCATCCGGCTGAAACTGAAATGCCAGAAGGGACAAGCGCCTGGCTAAAACGTCGGCCGGCAATCGCTCAGCACCATCATATTCGCGATCAAGACAAAGCTCACTTCGGCCGTCTCGCTCGTTCTATCTTGGGCAAAAGCATCGGCGTTGTATTTAGCGGTGGTGGGGCCCGAGGATATGTACAGCTAGGCGTTTTGCAAGCGATGGATGAATTGGGTCTGCCGGTTGATTATATCGGTGGTACAAGTTTTGGCGGGATTATGGCCTCTTTCCCCCCACGTGAAAAAACGATTGAATGGGTCGCCCCTTACATCAAACAATTTAGCAATCCCAAATTTACCCAGGACCGCACAATCCCTCTTGTTGCCTTAAATAAATCGGCCGGATTGGTTACCTTGTTAACCTCACTTTGTGGCGATGTCCGCATAGAAGATTTGTGGCTGCCCTATTTTACAACGGCGTCAAACATCTCTACGGCCGAATCTGTGGTGATCGAGTCTGGCCCCCTTTGGCTAGCCTTGCGCAAAACAATCGCAATTCCCGGCATTTATACACCCGTCGTTGAAGATGGCCATGTATTTGTTGATGGGGGGATTATGAACAACTTTCCGTTAGATGTGATGGCTGACAAGTTAGGCCATAACCGCATCATCGGTGTCAGCATTTCCCCGTTGGAGGGGAAAAAACGAGATTATGATCTGGGTCATAGCGCTTCCGGCTGGAAATTGCTTTGGAATCGGATCAATCCATTCTCAAAAACAAAACGGGTACCATCATTGGGGTACACGCTTTTACGCACGATGGAGGTCAATAGCTTGCAGCTAAGCCGCAAAAACTTAGACCTTGTCGATCTGTTTTTAGCGATTAACCCGAAGAAATTCGGCTTTTTAGATTTTGCAAAGTCTAAAGATATTATCCAATATGGATATGAAGCCTCTTTCGAAGCTTTAAAGAAGTGGAAGAGCAATCAACCCGAATTTAGCGACGCACAGACGGGAGAAAAATAAAGATTTCAGGGTCTTGTGGCATGTTTGAAAACCTGCTTTCGAGACCTTGATCGAAGATGGTATCTAGGTAGATTTTGTATCCTGATTCGTTCAGGTGAATGCAATCTGCAATATATTCGACCGGACTCCAACTGGAAATTGTCGGATTGCCCGGTGACCTTTGCAAGCTACCGTAGGTATTGATCGTCGTTGCATTTTCAAACTCTGCAGCGACCCCCTCAATGGTTTCAAACAGTTGAATGCTGTATGGGTTGGTATCGGCCGGTTCGACGCTGCCAAACAGGATGTTGAGGACCAAATTGCAGCGTATCGAATCGACTTCCGGGTTGAGCAAGTCGTAGCCGCCAATCACAATGTCAACATCATCACGTGTTTGGGCCAGCTCTTGTAAAATGGTGCGGTAATCGCTTGCAATTTCTGTGTAGGCGGTATCGGTGGGGCCATTGACGAATTTTCCTAAAAGGTCATTGCCGCCAAGGGTAAAAAAGACGACGGGATTCGGCACCGGGTCGGCCGCGATGGCGCTCTTTAATCTCGAAAATTCGCCAATGCAATCAGGGGTGCACGGGTTGTCGCTTGCCCAACCTTCGGCCGTTGATCCGCTCTCGGCAAAGCTAATGACTTGAGCCAGTTCACTTAAATCTCTCTGAGCCAATTCTAGGGTGATCAGACCATGATCTTCTTCCATTTGGGCCATCCATGAATCACCAAACAGATAAAGCGAGCGGGGCGGGGCGGCTTGGGCGATCACCTGATCCGTTGGCTCGGCAAAGGCCAGCCAGCCGAAATAGGAGAATAAGATTCCAACAAATATGACAATCGGTTTGTGAGTATTCATGCAGTCTCCTTTTTGGTTATGCCGCTTCCAATGTTTCTTGCATTTGGCGCAACCCATCCTGCAAAGATAGCGTTGGGCGCCAGCCGACTAACTGCTCACTCCTTTTAACATCTGCAACTTGTTCAGGTGCTTCTCCTGGCCTGCTTGGCAGCGCCCCCACAAGCGGCTTCCCTTGACTATTGGTTAAGTCAAAAATCGTTTCCACCATTTTTGCGACACTGTAACATTCACCAGACCCTAGCTCTACCGTTTCTCCCGGCTTTAGCGTGTCAGACTGTTGGATCGCTTGAAAGCCAGCCACAACATCTTCAACGTGAACCCAGTCTCGCTTCTGGGTTCCGGCCGTCATCGGGAAGTCATCATGCTTGAGTGCGGCCCGCATCGCGGCCGGGACAATCGCCCGTTCCGGTTGCCAAGGGCCGTACGCTTGGAAAATCATCCCCCCAATAATCGGGTATTGACGGGTTCGCGCGTACATTTCACAAAAATGCCATCCGGCCAACTTGCTAGCCGCATATGGATTCATCTTGGTTAGCTCACCCGGCGTGCGGGCCACAATTAATTTTTTGGTGGTGTAACTTTTTTCAAAGCAGGCTTCGATTAAATTGATCATCCCATCCACATTATGCCGAACCGCTTTGTGCGGTGGCAAAAAGGGATCTGTAGAGCCGACAGCTGCGAGATGGATGATAATGTCTGGTGCGGCGTCTTTAATCGCCCGATTGACTAGGCTGACGGTGCGTAAATCAGCAAAGACCAAATCAAGCTTTTCACGAACCTTGCTTAATGGTTTCGGCAATGGGGTGCCCATTCCGTAAGGCTCCCGTACCAGCAAGCAAACTTCATGTTGGTCTTCGGCCAATAGCCGGTTCACCAGATTTTTCCCGATAAAACCGGTTCCACCGGTAATGAGCACACGCGACATAATGAGTATTGTATCAAAAATTTGATGAGGTATAGCTCATCATGTGATCGTCTTACCAGACCTTCCACAGGGCCGACTCTTCCCACGTCTTTTTCAGCTCTAAAGCGTCTTTCAGGGTTTTCATCGATTGCCAATACCCTTCATGTTTATAGAGCATCAGCTGATTGTCTTGGGCCAACTGGGGCAGAATGTCATTTTCTAAATGAAGTGCCTCGGCTCCATCAGTGAGCATATCTAGCACTTCTCTCTCAAAAATCATGAAGCCACCGTTGATCCAGTATGGCAAAATCGGCTTTTCCTGAAATCCGGTCACCCGGCCATCATCGGCCGAGTCAATCACCCCATATTGAAAGTTGACTTGAATTCCTGTAACTGTTGCTAGTTTGCCGTGCGCTCGGTGAAAGGCCATCAGACCCGCTAAGTCGATATCGCTAACCGCCTCGCCATAGGCGACAAAGAAACGTTCAGCATCTTGTAAATACGGCCGCAATTTAGCGATGCGGGCCGCTTTTTCAGTTTTTAAACCGGTATCGACCATCGTTATATGCCAAGGGGCATGGTCCGGCCGCTTGCCAAAGGTCACTTTAGCAGCCGTTTGTTGGTCGACCGGTTGCCCTAAAGTCAACGTGACATCCCGCGACATCGTTTCGTATTCTAAAAAGTATCGGCGAACTTGGTCCCCCAAGTGGCCAAGCGCCAGATTAAAATGTTGGTGCCCATGGGCCGAAAAAATACGTAGGACGTGCCATAGCAGCGGACGCCCGCCAATATCGATCAGTTCTTTTTTTGTTAGGGTGTCCCCCATACGGGTGCCTTGCCCGCCGCATAAGATTACCACCGGTGTGATATTATTTTGGTCTGATTGGTTCAAATTTTTGGTCGGCCATCCTAAAAGTGATTCGCGGGTGCAATCAGTGCTGGGATGGCTAAAAATATTTCTGTTACAGCGTCATTAATCTATAAATCTTGCGCTTTGTGACGCCGATGATAGCACACAGGCTGTGCGGATGCATAAATTTTTAAAGCACGGCCGATTCCACTTTCCTCTGCTAGATTCATGTGAGTAAGATGGTTTTATCTATCATTTTTGATTAAAGTTGGTTGATGGATTCGATAAAAACAGAGCCAGCACCCATCACCCGAAACGTAGATCCGAAACGCTTACTGTATAGCCTGATGATACCCGGCATCATTATGCCTTTGGCGGGCTGGATGTTTTCAGTTTCACTTCCGATTATTCGGGATGATTTCCAAATTCCTGCCGACTCCGCCGCGTGGATCGCCACCTCGTTCTCATTGCCGTTTATGATTCTCATGCCGGTTTATGGCCGACTGAGTGACGGGCTGGGCAAACGAAGGCTGCTATTGTGGAGCATCAGCATTTTTACAATCGGCTCTTTTATCGCATTCTCTTCGACTTCAATGCGCGGCCTGATTATCGCCCGCATCATTCAAGGTCTGGGGATTTCCGGCACATTGCCCTTGATTTTAGCGTTGCTTGGGGAAGCCTTCTCTGCCAATGAGCGAGGGGGTGCGATGGGGAGTTTTAGCACCGTTGGCCCAGTGACCGGTGTCGTCGGCCCGCTTTTAGCCGGATTTGTCGTCGCACGTGGTGGGTGGCGTATGGCGTTTTTACCACCGATTGTGATCGCTTTGATCAGTATCGCGGCCGTTTACTTCCTTATCCCAAACAGTGGCCGCAAGATCGATTTTGGCTATTTGCGCCGATTTGATTGGGTTGGGGTGGGGCTCTTGTCTTTGACGCTTTCAAGTCTTTTGTTTTATCTATCTAGTCGGCCGATTACCGGAATAGACCCATTAAAAGATTGGCGTTTAGGGTTAGCAACGCTTTTTTTCGCCGGCTTGTTCGTTTTTTACGAACTCAATCGCCAAGATCCATTTATTCGACTTGGTATTCTAAGCGATCGTTCATTGGCAGCAGGCTCACTGTGTGCCATGTTGCGCATGGCTTGTTTAAGCGGTGGATTTGGCTTTTTAATGCCCCTTTATCTTGCAGATGTGATTCAGCTTACCCCCTCTCAATCCGGGTTTTACCTAATGCTCAATCCGGCCGCTATGATCTTGTTTGTCCGTTTTGGTGGCAATTGGGCCGATAAATATGGCGGCCGGTCGATCGTTTTCACCGGCTTCTCGATTTTGGCTATTGCGATGCTCGGTGTAAGCCGGTTGGAATCAGATTCTCCGGGTTGGTTTATTCTTAGCCTGATTCCACTGTTCGGTGTAGGGGCCGGTTTGATGCTGGCCGCTTTGCACCAATCAGCTTTAAGCAACGTTTCTGATGCCGAGATGGGGTCTGCATCTGGGGTGTACAGCATGATTCGATTTCTCGGCTCAGCATTGGGTGCTGCTGTCGGGGGCATCTTGCTTAAAAACTTTATCGATACCTACACTGACAATCTTGTATCAGCATATCAATCGGTTTATTTGATCTTTGCATTTTTTGCAATAACCGGGTTGATGGTTTCGTTGTTTTTGCCAAGCCATCAGGACCCTACCAACCTCGTGGCTGAAGCAGAGGGCGGCGGATGAAAAACTGGTTGACGATCGGTATCGGTGTCAAACGCTGGTTGGCGACTTTGGCCTTAGGGGCACTGCTTTTTGGTGGTGGGGTTGTTCTCCTGCTGATCCCTATGTTCGGCTTTTCTGCACCATTTCCGGCCGGTTGGCAACAGCTTGGCGCAGCCGTTGCGATTTGCTTGGGTATTATTCTTGGCATTGTTTCGATTGTACGGCTTGTTCGATCGGTAACAGCCCCATTTACACAAGGCGATGAAAGTTTGGCAGATGCGATTCTTTACTATCGAAAACGTCATCAAGGACCCAAAATCGTTGCGATCGGTGGAGGCACGGGTTTATCGAATCTATTGCGTGGCTTGACCCAATACACAAGCAATATCACCGCAATTGTCACCGTGGCAGATGATGGGGGCAGCAGCGGCCGCCTAAGGCGAGAATTTGGAATGCTCCCTCCAGGGGATTTTCGTAACAACATCGCCGCACTTTCACGAGATGAAGCGTTGATGACCCAACTTTTGCAATATCGTTTTGGTGGGAATAAAGAAAATCAAGGGTTGAGCGGCCATGCGTTTGGGAATCTACTCATTGCGGCCCTTGTCGGGTTAACCGGGAGTTTCGAAGACGCTTTGCTGGCCACGCGTCGCGTCTTGTCGATTCGGGGGCAGGTGTTGCCGTCAACTCTCACATCAGTGGATTTAATCGCAGATATCGAAGTTGAGGGCAAGTTAAAAAAGGTGCAGGGGGAATCAAATATAAGCCATGAGAATGGCATTATTCGCAAGATCGAAATTTTGCCGCCGTCTGCACGCGGCTATCCAGAAGCGATTCGCTCTATTTTAGATGCTGACCTGATCGTTTTAGGGCCAGGCAGTTTGTTTACAAGCATTATTCCAAACCTATTGATCCAAGATATCGCCAAAGCGGTTGAAAGTGGAAAAGGGAAAGTGGTCTATGTGTGCAATGTCTATTCTCAACCGGGAGAGACAGAGAATTATTCTGTTTCAGACCATGTGAATAAGCTATATGATTACATTTCTGCTGACACCATCGATTATGTTTTGGCGAACAATCATGCTGTCGAACCTATGGCTGAGGGGGAAGGTCATCCGATATTGGTTGACCAACTTGCCGACGTTCAACTTATTGAAGCAGACTTAATCGATCAGAATAAACCTTGGCGCCACAATAGTGAGAAATTGTCACTTTCGTTGGTACAACTGTTGTCGTGAAAATGTAACTGTGATCAGGTATAATCTCATTGTCGGAGCCACAGTGTGAATGCTAAATTTATTTAGCCAAACACTCTTTTACACGCGAACTTCCCACTTTTTATAAAAGTTATTTTTTTTGGAGGCATTCTCAAATGGCAATCAAAGTTGGCATTAACGGATTCGGCCGTATCGGCCGTCAGGTTTACAAAGTAATTTACGAACGTTATTCAGACGTTCTTGACGTTGAAGCGATCAATGACCTAGCCCCTGTGGCTACCAACGCACACATGTTGAAATATGATTCAACATATGGCCGTTTCCCAGGCGAAATCGAAGTAAAAGATGACGCTCTTTACATCGATGGCAACTTGATGAAAAGCTACGCGGAGCGTAATCCGGCCGATTTGCCTTGGGGCGAATTGGGTGTAGACATCGTACTTGAATGCACCGGTATTTTCCGTGCACGTGACAAAGCGGCCGCTCATCTTGAGGCTGGCGCGAAGAAAGTGATTATTTCTGCACCAGGAAGTGGCGAACTAGACGGCACATTCTGTATGGGTGTGAACCATGAAGAGTATGATTCAGCCACCCAGCACGTCATTTCAAACGCAAGCTGTACCACCAACTGTTTGGCCCCTGCTGCGAAAGTGTTAAATGATGCATTTGGTATCGAACACGGTTTAATGACAACCATTCACGCTGTCACCAATGGCCAAGCGATCTTGGACGTGGCTGGCAAAGATTTGCGCCGGGCGCGTACCGCATTTGCGAACATCATTCCAACCACGACTGGCGCTGCAAAGGCGATTTCATTGGTTATCCCTGACTTAACCGGCAAATTAGACGGTATGGCTTTCCGCGTTCCTGTTGTTACAGGCTCAGTGGTTGACCTAGTCGTGAAGCTGAAAAAAGATGCTTCTGTCGAAGAAGTTAACGCTGCTCTAAAAGCTGCGTCAGATGCAGATGGATGGCTAGGGACTGTTCTAGACTACACTGAAGAACCTTTGGTATCTTCTGACTTTATCGGTGCACCAGCTTCGTCAACCATTGACGCACTATCAACCAACAAGATTGGTGACATGGTTAAAATCGTGACTTGGTACGATAACGAATGGGGCTATTCAAACCGTTTGGCTGACTTGGCAACCTATGTTGCTGGCAAGCTCTAGTCAATAAATGAAAAATAGATCACCGTTTTAAGACGGCCGATTTTAAAAA
>JAHDEB010000161.1:7331-14402 GCA_020629055.1 Chloroflexota bacterium | reverse complement strand
CCGGGCGAGACATCTGCACCTAGATTTGCCAATTTGTGATAGTTGAGTCCACAGATGTCATCGCCGCTACCGTTTGGTATCGTGCATGACCGTTTTCACCGACGCGGCTACAGCTCCAACCGCTCCTGATGCACATATTCATCCGGTTTCACCGAAATCACCTGACTCGTACTGTCACTCCCCATCGTGATACCATAAATGGTTGAAGCCGCCTGCACCGTCCCCCGATTGTGTGTAATCACCACAAACTGCGTATTTTCCGAAAGCTCGCTCAACGCATCCCTAAACCGATTGACATTCGCTTCATCTAATGCCGCATCGACCTCATCCATCACACAGAACGGGGTGGGCGACACCTTGAGCAGTGAGAAAATCAGGCTAGCGGCCGTCAATGAACGTTCACCACCGGAAAGCAGCGCCAACCCCTGCGGCCGACGGCCGGGTAGCTGGGCGATAATTTCAACACCGGAAACGGTCAGGTCATCTGGATCGGTCAAATTAAGTTCGGCCGAGCCACCCCCAAACAAGCGGGTAAACATCTTGCCAAATTCCGCATTCACCTTGGTCACCGTCTCTGAAAATGCCTTTGATGTCAGCTCATCCAGTTCGTCAATCACCTTGCGCAGCTGCTCTTCTGTTTGGTTTAGGTCCAGAATTTGCTCTTCAAGGAAATCGTGGCGTTCGGCCACCGTTTTATATTCGGCCGGGGCATCTGGATTAATCGCACCCATCCGGTTCATTTGGCCGCGCAATTTTTGAATGTTGTCGTTCAGCCCTTCCGGCAGCTCTTCAACCGTTGGCAGCTGTTCAACCAGCTCATCAATCGGCAAGGGGGTCAGCCCGACTTGTGCTTCCCCTTCTTTTTCCGCTTCATAGGCCAATTGCACAATGCCGATGTCGTTGCGAATGCGATCTTTTAAATTTTCGATACGGGTTTCGCTCGCCGTTAGCGCGATTTTCGCATTGGTATATCCGGTTTCAATATGTTGAACCGTTTTACGCAAAACAGAAAGCTTCCCTTCAACCTCACGAATCTCCCGCATTTTAGTTCTTTGAACATCACGCAGCGGCACCAATTTCTCATTCAACGCCTTCATCTCTTCTTCGTGTTTGTCCAAGTCTTTGGCCGCGGCCGGGATTTCCATTTTGAGCAGAGCCGTAGACCATTCTTTGCGGCGGTTTTTTAAGCGCTCTAGCTGGTTTTTCAGCTGTCCCATTGTCGCGCGTCGTGAATCCACAATCGCCCGTCGGCCGTCCATAATCGACTGGCTCGCCTGCATCTGCTGTTTCAACTGGTCTCGCTGCTGTTCCGCCTCACCCACCGGCAGGGCGGCCAAATCTTCTCGCGCTTTCGCTAGATCCGCTTCCACCTGCACATTTTTTTCGCGGGCGGCGTCAATGTCCGCTTGGGTCTTTTCGATCCGTTGTGTCAACGTATCCAGCTCTTTTTGTCGGCCGGAGCTTTGCCGTTCGATAAACGCCTTTTGCTGCTCGACTCGGTCTAAATCCCGCTGGGCCCGATTGACCCGCTGGTCCGATTCTTGCACCAAATTTCCCAGTCTGCGCCGCTCTTTTTGTTGGGATTCGAGTTCACGGTTCAAGTCCCGCACTTCTTTGTTTAGGGCCGCCACTTCATTGTCTAGGTCACCAAATTTATCTTGAAGCTCGTCAAAGGCCGTTTGCGCTTCCCGATATTCAGTTTCGCGCGCCACGGCACTGTTACGCACGTCCAAACGGGGCAGCTCGACCAATCCGCCAGACCCCCCAGATGCATGGGCGATCAAACCATCTTTACTGACGGCCGAATATCCGGCCGGTAATGACCGGGCCGCCTGCCAAGCATCTTTGCCCGTTTCTACAACTAAAATACGCCCCAACATTTGGGCAACATTTTTCCCTTTGCCCGATGCCGCTTTAACCAAGTCACTGGCCCAGCCAAGCGCCCCTTTGGGCATGTCCGGTGTTGCGTCCGCCTCACCTTCAACCAAAATGTCGAGCGCATTGTCCGGCTTACGGCCGTTAACGATGCGCCACAGGTTCGCTTCGTCTGGCACAACCACGGCCGACAGGCGAGACTGCAACGCCAGCTCAATCGGTAAACTGACATCGTCGGGGATCGTCAAAAACTCAGACAGTCGGCCGACCACCTGAACATCATCCCCAAAACTCGCCTCTTTTTGCCGCATCCGGTCTAACATTTCGACCTTAGCCTGCAAACTGGCGATTTCACGTGTCGCTTTGCTTAGGCTTTTACGCGCTGTATCTTGCTCGCGCCGTTTGGTCTTTATCGTTTTTTCTAGCTCCCGTTCGCTGTCACGAATTTTCTGGCGAGACTCCTGCAATTCGGCCGCCTTATCTTTGGCACTCGTTACGACGGCTAAGAACTTCTCCCCATCTTTGGCCAACTGAACCAAATTGCTGTCCCCATCGCCCCCTTGCGCCCGCTTCTGCACATCGGCCAGCCGTTCTTCCAGCTGCCCTAGCTGCCCCTCTCGCTGCGCCAGCAGATTGCCTGTTTCACGCTCTTGTCGTTCCAGTTGGGAGACCCGTTTACGAGCCTCGTTTATTTTTTCTTGTTGCCCTGCAAAACTTTTTTCAAATGTTTGTAGCGTCGTTCGGTGGCTGTCTAGCGTTTGCTGTACCCCTGTCAATTCTGCGACGGCCGCGTTTAGCTCAACCTCGGCCGAACTGTATTGCTCTTCTAATAAAGGGACATCTTCTTTTGATTCAGCCAGCTGCCGCTCTAGTGAAGCACGTCTTTCGGTTAGGATGGCGACTTCACGGCGGACCCGTTCCAGCACTTCGCGGACTTCTTCTCGACGCACATCGATTTCCTGAATCGCCGCTTCCGCTTCGTGTAAAGACTCTTTGGCGCTGTCGAGCTGCTCTTGCTCTTGCAGCATGCCCCCCCGTTCTTTGTTCCAAGCTTTTTCGGCCGTCGTCGCCTCATCACGTTTTTGAACCAGCCCCACTTTCGCTTTTTCCCACTGGTAACCGTACCAGGTACGCAGCATCTCTTTTAGATCATTTTGAATCAGATTATAGTTTTCGGCTCGGTCTGCTTGCCGCTGTAACGATCGCATGCGTGGTTTTAGCTCACCTAAGATGTCGTGTACCCGCTGCAAATTCCGTTGGGTGTCTTGTAACTTGCGTAGGGTGGTCGCCCGACGACTTTTGTAATGGCTAATCCCGGCCGCTTCTTCAAATAGGGCCCGTCGCTCGTCCGCTTTTAAGGATAAGGCCCGGTCGATTAACCCCTGGCCGATGATTGTGTAGGTCTGCTCCGACAAACCGGCCCCCGCCAGCAGCTCAGAAATATCTTTTAAGCGAACTTTTTGTCCGTTGAGTAAATACTCGTTCTCACCCGATCGATAGGCGCGGCGACAAATCTCCACCTCTGCATACTCGATCGGTAACCACCCCTCTTCGTTGTCTAGGGTTAAAATCGCCTGAGCCATCCCCGCCCGTGAGCGGGTTTTGCTCCCCGAAAAAATCATGTCGGTGGTCCGCTTGCCCCGTAAGGTGCTGTAGCTTTGCTCTCCCAAACACCAGCGGATGGCATCTGCCACGTTGCTCTTGCCACTACCGTTGGGTCCAACCACGGCCGTAATGCCACCTTCAAAGACGAATTCTGTTTTGCTGGCAAAGGTCTTATACCCTTGCAGGACGAGTTTCTTGAGTTTCATGTTTTCGTGAGTGAGCTGGGGCGTTTGCTAGTTTTGTAGCTTGTTTTTGGCAGATGGTTCAGTTTTATTCAGCCTAAACCAACTGGCCAACTAACAAACCAACAAACATTTTCCTATTCCCAGCGTATGATTGTATCATTCTGTGCTATGAATTTCACGATAGAACCGATGACCCATACCGACGGCCCTGAAGTCATGCGCATTTATGCCGAAGGGCTCGCTGGAAATAACGCAACTTTTGAGACCGTTGTGCCCGGTTTTGAGAGTTGGATCGCAGGCAAACGGCCCGATTGCCGTTTGGTCGCCCGTTTAAACGACAGCAGCTCGTCACCGGGCAAATTGGTAGGCTGGGCCGTACTCAGCCCAACCAGCAAGCGTCAGGTGTATGCCGGGGTTTGTGAAGTAACGATTTATGTGTCTAATCATGCGCAAGGGCTGGGAGTCGGCAAAACGTTAATGCAAGCGTTGATCGCAGAATCGGAAGCGGCCGGTATTTGGACCCTATACTCCAGCATCTTTCCTGAAAATCGCCCCAGCATCAAACTGCACGAGCGGCACGGATTCCGCACCATCGGCCGACGAGAGAAAATCGCCTTCCACCCTTCGACCCAAACTTGGCGTGACACCATTTTGATGGAGCGTCGATCGAAGAAAGTTGGATAGTTAAAATGTCGATCTTTTAGGTTTGTTTGAAGCGATATCGTCAACCGATTTTGCTTTATTCCCAGCTTAACTCTACATAAAATCAACCTAAACCAAGTTTGCAGACCGAAGTACTACCGGCCGGTTGTACAGAGTCCTGTAAATACTTTGCGGTAATCAGGGGCATTGGCTAAAATACCGCTCGGGTTTTGCCTAATTAACCCTTAATTTACAAATTCTTTATGGCGATTGTGGATCGCCATGTTTTTTGTGCGAAGCCTTTTGTTTATTGGACGCACTTAATAATCCCTAAAAAATTTCAATGAAAAACAATACTTTTTCGGAGGTCTTCTTATGGAAATCCTGACATCACCTGTCTTGCAGACAGATACCGGTTCATTGCCTTTGCTCTATTGGCTAGGCATAATCGGTTCCGCTGTAGCCCTTTACTTCGCTTATAGATTTTATAATCAAATTATTGAAGAGGACGAAGGCACCGACCTAATGATCGAAATCGCAGAAGCGGTTCGTGAAGGCGCGATGGCCTACTTGTGGGCCCAATATCGGTATATCGGTTACGTTTTTGCCGGTCTATTTATCGTCTTCATCATTTTGTCCGCTTTAGGTGCTCAACAATGGGGCGTGGCATTTGCGTTCCTAACAGCCGGTTTAGCCTCGGCATCAGCCGGATACGTCGGTATGCGCACCGCAACCCAAGCATCCGCACGTACCGCGAATGCAGCCAGCCGCAGTCTAGACGAAGGCCTGCGCGTTGCGTTCCGCGGTGGTGCCGTCATGGGCTTCACCGTTGTTGGTATGGTCCTGCTAGACATCACCGTCTGGTTCCTGATCCTGAGATATGCTTTTGGCCTTGAACCAATCACCGTAGTGTCTATTCAGCTAAGTTCGGCTGTCGGTGCTTCTACCGTGGCCCTCTTCGGCCGTGTCGGTGGCGGTATCTTTACCAAAGCTGCTGACGTCGGTGCTGACCTTGTCGGTAAAGTTGAAGCAGGTATCCCAGAAGACGACCCACGTAACCCAGCGACGATCGCTGACAACGTTGGTGACAATGTCGGTGACGTTGCCGGTATGGGTGCTGACCTTTACGAATCTTATTTGGCTTCTATCCTATCAGCTGCTGCTTTAGGTGTGGCTGGTGCAGTTGCTGCTGGTGCAAGCGTAACAGACCAACTCCAATATTTAGCCCTACCAGTCATGTTGGCCGGTTTAGGTGCATTGGTTTCTGTTGCGGCCGCATTTACCGTACGCGGTAAAGAAAACGCTACAATGAGCGAATTGATGTGGTCACTTGAAAGTGCCATTTGGATCGCTTCAGCCGTTATCGCTGGTGCGTCATTCCCACTGCTTTACGCAATTGGTGGCGCTGATGGTCAATTGACCAATCACAGTCCACTCCAGGTTTGGCTTGCACTTGTTGTCGGTCTGATCTCTGGTATCGCCATCGGCCGTATCACCGAATACTACACGTCGGCTGAATACAAACCGGTTCAAGGGATCGCTGAAAAGAGTGAAACCGGTGCGGGTACCGTTATTATCGACGGTTTGGCTGTAGGTATGGAATCAACCGGATTGCCAGTTGTTGTGGTTGTCATCGCAACTGCACTCGCTTTCTACATCGCAGGCGGTGCGGCCAATACACTAGCCGGTCTGTTTGGTGTCGCTGTTGCGGCCGTTGGTATGCTTAGCACCTTGGGTGTTTCATTGGCAACTGACGCTTACGGCCCAATCGCAGACAATGCGGGTGGTAACGCAGAAATGGCTGGTCTTGACCCGCAAGTTCGCGAACGTACCGACGCATTAGACGCTTTGGGGAACACCACCGCTGCTACCGGTAAAGGGTTTGCAATCGGGTCTGCCGCATTAACCGGTTTGGCTCTATTGGCCAGCTATACACAGCAAATCAGCCAATTCTTGCAAAAAGGTGGCGTTGAAGAAGTGAACGGCGTTGCGGTTAAAGGGATGACAATTGAATCATTCATCGACGCATACGAAGTTAACCCACTCAACCCGCTCTTCTTATTAGGTATGTTCATCGGTGCGATGGTTGCATTCTACTTTGCGGCTCTCACGATGTCGGCCGTCGGCCGCGCTGCCAACGAAATGGTTGTTGAAGTGCGCCGCCAGTTCAAAGAAATTCCTGGCATTATGGAAGGCACCGGCAAACCAGACTACAAACGTTGTGTTGAAATTTCAACCACGGCTGCGCTGCGCGAGATGGTTATCCCATCATTGCTCGCCATCGTCGTACCTGTTGCTGTTGGTTTGTTGATGGGTGTTGCCGGTGTGATGGGTCTACTTTCTGGTGGACTTGCAACCGCATTCTCATTGGCGATCATGATGTCAAATGCTGGTGGTGCTTGGGACAACGCGAAGAAATTCGTTGAATCAGGCGAGTTCAAAGACTCTAACGGCAAAACCCGCAAGAAGGGTTCTGCACATCACAAAGCAACTGTTGTGGGTGACACCGTAGGTGACCCATTCAAAGACACTTCTGGCCCTGCGCTAAACATTCTTATCAAGCTGATGTCAATCGTTTCGGTTGTATTCGCTGGTGCGATTGTTTTGGTCGGTAACGGTCAAGGTCTAATCTTGATGTTGCTAGGCGGCTAGTCGATTCCCTGACGCCACAATCATTGATTGCTGGCTCGACATTAAAAATACAAGCGGCCGGTGGAAAACTTTCCATCGGCCGCTTTTTTGTTTTACCGCTAGATTCGACTTC
>JAHDEB010000161.1:0-7231 GCA_020629055.1 Chloroflexota bacterium | reverse complement strand
ATGATTTTTGTCGGCCCCAACTTTAATCGATCATATCCATTTGGATAAGTCTGATAGCTGGTAAACAGCAGTTGCTCAAAGCTCAGCACGTCCCATAAATTAAACCACCGATTGAACTGCTTGCGCACCCACATCACACTTTTGAAAAAACTTCGGGTCACGACGTTTGGGTAGGTGTAACCAAGCAGGTCAGAATATCGCTGGTCGATCAGACTTAGCACGAACGGCATCAGAAACGGCCCCAAAATCTTTGGTACCATCTGTTTCGCCCCTTTGAGTAGTCCGGCTGCTACCAGATGATTTGTCTCAGAATACGCCTGATTTTCCTGCTCATAAGCCTCTTTCCACAACTCAAAAGCCTCTATCGTCTCGGGGATGTCTTTGATGTTCATCAGCTCACCCATCCGTTTGTAGGTATAAAAGACAGCCAGCTCTTCGTTGCGCGTTAGCTTGCGCCAGCCGTACCGGTTCACGAAAGCTCGAAGCTCAAAAATAAAGCCACTCAGGGTATGCAAAAACTCGTCGTTTGGAATGTCATACATCCCATGTATCTTGTTTAGATGATCGGCCATTTCGGCCGCCTGTGGCGAATAGAAGTCGTTACGCCCCATCTCATACAAAATCGCTCGCGTGTCGTCCAAACGTTTTAAGCTCCGCTTCTCAAACTCCCCCGTCGCATGCAGCAAGCGGGTCCCGTTGGGTACCGTAAAAGATTGCAGCTGTTGGATCTCGGCCGCAATTAAGAACTCAACTGGGAATTCGTGCTCGAACAGTTGCCTAAAAATCTCAACCTGATCTTTCAGGGGATCTAGACTTTCATGTTTGGCTGCGCTGCTTTTTCGCCAAGTGATCGGAAATTTCATTCGGGTCTCCAAAATAAAAAAAGGCCAACCAGATTTAAGTGGTTGGCCCTTAGTATATGCACGGATACCCGCGAGGTGGGTTTATACTGAGCGAATGTTTACAAGGGACCGGCCATTTTAGGGTCCGCAGAAGGTGCAATCGACGCTTGTTCCATACTTGGGAACAACCCGGCGTACATCTTGAGCATTTTTGCGGCCGAATATTTCCATGCCAACTCTTTGTGGATGCGCTCGTAGCCGAACTGCCCCATCTCTTCGCGCTTAGCCGGATCATGCATAAGCATTTGGATCGCTTTTGCGAATTCAACTTCGTTGTTGTCTTCGACGTACACAGCCGCTTCTCGAGCACTAAAAATGCTCTCAGTTAAGTCAAACGAGACAATCGGTTTCGCCATCGCCATGTATTCCATCAGCTTAATCATGGTGCTATGGTCGTTAAACGAATTTTTCGGGTCCGGTCCGGCGCAAATGTCGGCCGTAGAAAGAATTTCAATTAGCCGATCCGGTTCTAGCCAGCCAGGGAACCAAATGTGATCTTCAAGTTTTAATTCTTTTGTGAGTGCCTTAAGCGCATTTTCTTGAGCACCGTTACCCATCAGTACACAGTAGACGTCTGTTTCGCCCAAGTCATATACCAAATGGCCCATGGCTCGTACCAAATAGTCGATTCCATCTTGCTTGCCCATAGAACCTGCATAACCGATGATGGTGCCCGCTTTGGCTCTCAGCTCAGGATCTGGTTCAACCGGCACAAATTGATTTAAATTTGGCCCATTTCGGACAATCGTAGACTTCTCGGCCGGGATTCCGTGCAGTTCTATCTGCCGTTTTCTGTAGGATTGGTTGGTTGCAATAACCCGATCAGCGACTTTTAGACTAAAGCGCTCCATGAACATCAAGACCTTGTAGACGGTACTGTTTCCTTCGCCGTTATACATCGCCTGAAAGACCTCAGGTGTTAAGTCATGGTGGTCAAAAATATATTTCACCCCAAAAGGTTTAAAGAAGATGGCCAAGAATGCATAAATGTCAGGGGGATTAGCCGCATGAATCGCATCAAAACCATGTCGGATGAAAATGTATGCTGTGTAGAGGAGCGCAACGATGTAGGAATAGGCATATTCAACCGCAAACCCGATAAATGAAGGAAATTCAGGTGGGGGAGGGTAGCGATAAACTTCGACCCCGTTAACCTTTTCTCGATAGGGTTCTGATTTTTTGGCTTGGGCAACCACTCGGACAGAGTAGCCCGCATCAACCAAGGTCCCTGCTTCGTTGCGAATCCGCACATCGGTGGGGAATGGCGCATTCTCAACCAGCATCAATACTCTTTTAGCTTTGTTTTTTCTCATAGTGTTACTGTTGTTTGCGATCGTCCGCGAATTTTTAGGTGTATTTGCTTGGGTCGATATCAAACGTACGGGATATGTACGTGGTAATGAGATGATGTGTCCTATCTAAATGTTGAAAGGATGGGGGAGCAGAAACCACCGACCGGCCGACCGTTTAGGTCGTCAATGATTCTAACAGTCGTTTCTTTAGAGGAATCTTTCGGGCTTAACCGGTGTCGGCCGTTTCTGTTCCCTCTCAAACTGCTGTTTTATTTGTCGTTTTGCCACCTTGCATATAAGTTCTGTTCGATGCGCGTTTCCTACGTTTAGGGCGCTGTACGCGTTACATGAGGGGTTTTATGATTAACGGTGGTCGGTTTTTCTTGTGGGCCAGAGATCTGCTGTAACGGTGACTATCGGTGTTTCTATGTTCCGGCCGCGCCCTAACCCTGTAGCTTTTCACCTTCTATTTGGCTCAAATTCAGCATAATTTTATTGATATGCCACGCGGTGTTAACGACTAAATTTCAGCTAAATGGGATGGGTGGGTCTGTAGTTTCCCTAATCTATAGAATTGCCGAGCGACTAGCCCGGCCGTGGGTCTAGGTAGATCTTTAGAGACAGCGACAAACTTTTGATCGTTTGCCGCTGTCACCATTTAGATTTAGCTACCGTTCTTAGCCGGTGAACTCAGCGACTTTTGCAGCAACATAGTCGATCATTTCATCGGTGATTTCTGGGTAGATGGGCAAAGATAGAATTTTCTTCGCGTATCCTTCAGTTTCAGGAAAGTCCCCTTCGCTGTAAGGTAGTTCCGCATATGCATCTTGCATGTGAATCGGAATTGGATAATGAATACCTGATTGGATGCCTGCGTCGCCCAAATGTTTTTGAAGACCGTCACGATCTTCAACTTGGATAACATAGAGGTGATATACCGGTTCTGCCCAATCTGGCACGCTTGGCGTAATTACATTCAAACCTTGAAGTTTTTCTGTGTAACGGGCCGCTGCGTTCCGGCGGTTTTGGCTCCAGTCGTCTAGATGGGGCAATTTCACGCACAATACTGCGGCTTGCATCGTATCTAAGCGATGGTTGTATCCTTTGATGTCATGGTAGTATTTAACCTTCATGCCCAAGTTGCGCAACATGCGGCATTTTTCATCAATTTTTGGATCATCGGTCGTAATGATCCCTGCATCGCCGTACCCACCGAGGTTTTTTCCTGGATAAAGACTAAATCCAGCTGCGTGTCCCATTGCGCCAACCCGTTTGCCGTTTACTTTCGAACCATGTGCCTGAGAAGCATCTTCGATAACAATCAAATTATGCTTTTCAGCAATCTCCATGATCGCTTCCATGTCGGCCGGTTGACCGTATAGATGCACTGGCATGATCGCTTTGGTGTTCGGGGTGATGGCAGCTTCGATTTTTGCAGGATCGATGTTGTAGGTTTTTGGGTCCATATCAACAAGGACCGGCACCGCGCCAGAATTTGTGATCGCCAAAGTTGTAGCAATGAATGTGTTGGCAGAGGTGATGACTTCGTCTCCTGCGCCGATGTCGTAAGCTTGAACAAGAATTTCAAGCGCTGAGTAACCGGAGTCAACTCCGATTCCGTACTCTGAACCGCAATATTCAGCAAATGCTTTTTCAAACTCGGTTACTTTGCCACCTAGGACAAAGTCTCCCCGTTCCATCACGGCCAGTACGGCTTCTTGCACATCTTCTTTAATTGTTTGATATTGTGCACGTAGGTCTACAAATGGTACTTTCATGGTATAAAAATTCCTACTTCTGTGGGTTATGTGAGCTTACAAACCGCCACAGAAAATAAAATAATAATTGGCTATTGTTCGTGGGTGCGCTCGCAAGTGAGCAAACCTATGTTTTGAATGAACCCTCGCTCGCTACGTTCTTATTTTTGGATGAATTTCTGCATTGAGAAGAACGATTGTTGCATGAGGGCCATTTCGCGATGATCCTTTAAATTAGACATAGGAATAGAAGATAGCCCAAAGACTATTTTCTTTTTTCCGTCTATCAAATTTTCAGGTTCTAGTTGAATTGTTCTGCCTTATAATACCGGATGTCTGTTACAAATTTGTTTCGAAACAGTTAGAGTGATGGTCCAGTTAGATCGTAGTGGGCAGTTTGAGGGGGGCTCGCTTCTATTCTTAACTTAGTGTGTGCAGCGTATCAGATTAGATCTAAAACGCTACACACACCGGTGTTTGCTTAAATTAATGGGCTGATGTGATTTCAGACGTTTCGAAGTCCATTGAAACGGTCAGACCTTTGTTTTTCAAGGAATAATCGGCCGCTTCCAGAATCTGAACCACCCGCAGGCCGTTTAGACCGTCTGAACGTGGTTGCTCTCCTGACTCGATACATTCCAAGAAGTGCTTGCACTCTTCACGCAATGGTTCTTCAAAGCGATAGTAAGGTGCAATCATGTCGCCATAGTGATATGCAAATGACCAGTCGCCAAATGTATCTGTCCGACGGATGACCTCCACACCTTTGTCGTAGATTTTAATTTTTTCGAGTGGTTCGAGATCGTCGTAAACAACCATCTTTTTACTACCGACAATGGTAACACTTCGGTTTTTGTTCGGGTCTAGCCAGCTAGAGCGGATGTGAGCCAAAACGCGGTTCGGGAAGGTGAATGTTGTGTATGCTACATCCTCGATACCATTGTTCACACACGACAACCCGGTTGAACTGATCGTGATTGGATCTGCATCGAGTAAGAAGCGCAAAATTGAAATATCATGTGGAGCCAAGTCCCACAATACGTTTGCTTTGGTTTGGAACAAACCTAGACTCGCTCGGATGAAGTCGATGTAGTAAATATCACCTAGCTCGCCGCTTTTGATCAGATCTTTTAATGCCAACACGGCGGTGTTATATTCGAACACGTGGCCAACCATTAAAATACGATCATGCTTTGCTGCTATATCGACCAAACCTTTGGCTTCATTGCTGTCTAGGGTTAATGGTTTTTCAACCAATACGTGCAATCCGTTTTCCATGCAATCTTTTGCTAAAACGAAATGTGTTTGTGGTGGGGTAGCGATGATGACCGCATCCAGATCCATTTCGAATAGATCACGGTAGTTTGTGGTGGTGTTTTGAATCTGTGGGAACCGTGATTCTAAACGATCTAATAGTTTTTGGTCTAAGTCTGCGACCGCAACCATTTCTGCATTTGGGATTTCGATGAAATTACGGATTAGATTTGGACCCCAATAGCCACACCCAATCGCACCGACTCTAATTTTCTTTGACATTGATAGCCTGCCTTGATGTTGATTTTTTGGAAAAAGAGAGGGCTATAGCTTTCTGACAACTATAACCCTCTATTATTTCTATGTTTGCTTAAATTTGGCGCCCTCAGAATCTGTTATTTTGTCTCTTGCTTAATGAACATTTCTGCAAATGTCATAAACAAGATTTTTAAATCCAAGAAGAAGGATTGCTTCTTAATGTATTCGTCGTCTAACTTAACCATTTCTTCGAACGTAGTTGAGTTTCGGCCGTTTACCTGCCAATATCCAGTAATACCTTGTTTTGTATTTAATCTCTTAAAGTGATAAGGACGATACAAGGCTACTTCATAAGGTAGAGGTGGGCGAGGGCCAACGATTGTCATTTCGCCTTTGAGTACGTTCCAAAACTGGGGTAGCTCATCTAGACTTGTTTTACGGAGAAATCTGCCTAGTTTTGTGATGCGTGGGTCGCTGTTCAATTTGAACATCCCTTTTGCATCCGCTTTCTTTTTGTTGATGCTTTGCATCATCTCTTCGTCACCTTCGATGTATGCTTTAATGAAGTGCTGGTGAAGGTCTGATGATGAATTTGTTTTCATTGTGCGAAATTTGTACATCGGAAAATTCTGCTGTGTCCAAATTCGCTTGCCGTTTACTTTGCGAAGCCTTGTGCCAACCCGCTCTTGAACAAAGATCGGATTTCCAGGTGAGTCCATCCGAATCAAAATGTAGACGATGACCAAAAGTGGGGCCGTTAGTGTGAGAACTGAAAGGGAAACCACAATATCAAAGGCTCGTTTTAAAGCGAAATAGGTTTGTTTCTTCTCGTTTTTGAATTGCGGATTGTTACCGCTCGTTATTGTGAAATTTACGCCGCGTTCCATATTTATACCTACTTAGTGCTATAGATTAGCTATTAGCACTAAAAACACCCTCTATGAATGATTATTAATCTAGCTTTTATTCCTAAGTGAATCGTGTTTTGAGAGCGGTTATTTTTGATTGGCTTTCACCTGCATAACAAATGAGATTCTTGAGATTGGTTGTTAGCGAAACTCTCGTAAGCTCTCTAGAAAAAATCAAAACTTAATGCTGAATACCATGCTTTGGGCTAAGTTTGTGACTCATTTGCTGCTTCAATTTATTAAATATCCCGATCACATTTATCATGTTAGCCGATTGTTGCTTCGTTTTTGGTTTTAAAATCGATAGAAGCGATTTAGACCATTGAGAACAAGATCGAAAACATCGAATTCACACTTAAAATCTTAAGTTGCCTAGCTTACGTTGTGGCTTAAGCGAGAGGCACAGTTTCAGGCTAAACCCCGTAATTTTTGTGGTTATTTAGTGCTATTACTATAAAAAATCGCTTCGATTTTGTTCGCCGAGATGGTTGGCAATCAGTGAAAATACTGATTTCACTTTGAATTCATAAATTTAGAAGCGAACTTGTAAGATTTCATCCCCTTTGTGACCGTAAATGGCTCTACCTCTGGAGCACTTTTGAAAGGAAGTTAAACCGATTACTTTTCCTAATCAGCAACTGTTTTCTAGATTACACTTAGTTAAAGCTTATGTAGACGCCCGCTTAAGCTTTCTCTCTTTATCTTTCAATGATTTAATTTGTGCGGTCTAATTTTTTTGTACGTCAATTAGAAATCGCATTGGTAGAATAAAAGATGAGTAAAAAGTCCACTTTTTGATAAGGTTGCTAAAAACGCGTTTGCAATTTTAGGGTGGGTAAACAAATTGATTAGTCAGCAGG
>JAHDEB010000012.1:50040-65688 GCA_020629055.1 Chloroflexota bacterium | reverse complement strand
CATAAAAGATGCATTGGATGAGCTCGTAGATATGGTGGTAGATCGCTCAAAGTAAGTACATGCACAACCCTACAACGTAATTTATATCAGCAAGAAGATAGCAGGCTCAAAGCCTGCTATTTTTGTTAGTAGATAGTGTAGCTTTGAGAAAAGAAGCATTACGCTACAATAGCTTCAATCGCTTGCAAAATTTATCGCTTTATACCCACTGCTGAGCAATAATGTCACTTTCACAACGTATCATTTCGATTCATAATCAGATTAACACTCTGAATGTAGCAAGTTACCAAAACCGCTATACCGATCATAAGCAAGGGGTGATCAATAGCCAAAAAGCCTATGATCTGAATATCAGTCTCGCTGACGAGGATCAAATCAAGGAAGGGTTGGTTGACAGCCTGAATAACCTGACTTGGTTTAAAATGCTGCATACCGATTATGATAGAGCCTTTGTTTTGGCAAAAGAAGCCTATGAAATAGCGCAGGCCGCTCAATATCAATTGGGTATCGCCCGAACTTTGGGCCATTTGGGTCGCATCAAGATGTATTGGGGAGACTATTCAACCGCTTTAGAGCACCATTGGGAACAATATGAAATTTGCGATGCGATTGGGCATGACGAAGAAAAATCTACGACTTTAAACTATTTGGGTAATTTATATTCACGCTTAGAAAAACCAGAAGATGCGATTAAGGCGTACGAAGACGGGGCTATTCTGGATCGGCAATTGGGTTTAAGCCACGGCTTGTCTGCAAAACTGATCAGTATCGGCATGATTTTTAGCCAAGCTGAACAGCTAGATGACTCCTTAATTAATGCAAAGGAAGGACTGGTAATCGCCCGCGAAGCGGATAATAAATACCAAGTGTCCTGGGGTTGTGGTTGCCTCGCAGCGGTCTACCGAAAACGAAAGGAATATGATACAGCTTTAAAGTATGCGGCCGAGAAGTTTGAGATAGCGATTGAAATTTCTGATGAGCAGCAACAGCTTGATGCATTGATTGAATTTGGAAAAATCTATTTAGCCAAAGAAGCCTATCGTTTGGCGATAAGTAAATTTGAAGAAGCGTATGAGTTGGCGGTGCGCAAGAACTTTACGCCACATTTAATGCGCTGTTATGAGGGGTTAACGGCCGCCTATAAAGGGCTTGGCGATTTTGAACAAGCTTTACAGAAGTTTGAGAAATATCATGAATTGCGAGAGTCCGTCTTTACAGCTGAAACAGCGCGGAAAGTTGACCAGATAAAACAATCTTTTTTGATTGAACAAGCTGAAAAAGAAGCTGAAATTTTGCGTTTAAAAACGGTCGAACTAGAGCAAATGGTTGCAGCCAGAACCAAAGAACTTACGCATGTCAATCGAGAACTTAAATTGGCCATGCTGCGCGAAAAGGATCTTAATAAATTAAAATCGAAAATTATCACAACAGTGTCGCATGAATTTCGTACCCCATTGACGGCGATTAGGGTCTCGGCCGATGTGCTGCATAAAATCGGCCGGCATGGAGACATCGACAAACGAGAGGCGATATTCTCCCGGATACATGCCTCGATTGATGCGCTCAATAATTTGATAGAAGACATATTGAGTGTTGATACGATCGATGCAAGACAAAATCCGCAGCCGATGGTGGCAATGAATTATTCTGAATTAGTCTATAGCTTGAAGCAAAATTTGATGCAGCGTTTTGACGAACATGCGCCGTACTTGCTCTTCAAACCAGAAGATTGGGATGGCAACATGAGCATCGATCTAAATCAAGTTTCAAAAATACTCAGCTATTTAATAGACAATGGGTTTAAATATTCAGATTACAAAACGCCCGTTACCGTCGATATTTCAGTTGACCCAGAAGAAAACGAGCTAAAAGTCGCGGTTTTAGATGAAGGGATTGGAATCAATGAACCGGAGGCCGATCTTATTTGGGAACCGTTTTATCGTTCTGAGAGCGCCAGCCCGTACCGAGGGCTCGGTTTAGGGTTATTTATGGCCCGTCAACTGACCCGTCAAATCGATGGGAATCTCGGCTTTGAACCCAATCCGGTGGGGCTGGGGACTAAGTTTGTTTTGCAAGTTGCTCTAAGTTAGCGGTTGCCGTCTACTTTAATAGTTCACTAAAAAGTTTGATTGTTAATACGGTAGAGATAGAATGTTGCCCCGTCTTGTAGATGCACTTCGTGTGAGTTTTCAAAGAGCGGTTGGAACTGTCTATGGTATCGGTCAAAGATCTGAAAAAAGCATACGGGGGTCTGCAGGCACTCGCTGGGGTGAGCTTTGATATAGCTGAAGGTGAAATCGTCGGGCTATTGGGGCCAAATGGGGCAGGCAAAAGCACAATCATTAAAACATTGACCGGCTATCTGCAACCGGATGCGGGCACGGCCGAAATCGACGGGGAAGACGTGATGGTTGCACCCCGCCTCGTGCAGGCTGGGATCGGTTATTTGCCCGAGAACGCCCCGCTTTACCCTGAATTGACCGTTTACGAATACCTACAAATGATGGCTGAAATGCGGGAAATACCGGCCGCCGATCAGCCTGACTATTTGGCCGATGCCATCTATTCAACCGGGCTAGAAAAACGGGTGAATCAGCCGATTGCTGAACTGTCAAAAGGGTATCGGCAGCGGGTGGGCATTGCGCAGGCGATTTTGCATCGGCCGAAACTTCTGATTTTAGACGAGCCGACCGTAGGGCTAGACCCATCCCAAATTATAGAAATACGCCATTTGATCAAACGGCTGTCTAAACACAGCACCGTGCTGTTTTCAACCCACATTTTGCCAGAGGTTGAAACGCTATGTGACCGGGTTTTGATGTTGATTAACGGGGAAATCCGGCTTGATTCAAAGTTGGCAGACATCGCCATGACCGATGATATGGTCCTCGTGCTCGATCAGCCACCGGCCGATGTACCGGCACTGCTGCAAGCGTTGCCCTGTGTGGCTAAGGTATTGGTGAATGAGAATCGTTTTGAGATCGCAGGGACGGCCGACAGCGACTTGTCCCCGGCCGTTTATGATCTGGCCGTCGCCCAAGGCTGGCGCGTACGGGAACTGCGCCCGGTTGTGCAAACCCTAGAAAGCGTCTTCAATCAGATGATGTCTTCTACCGACCGATCCGACCGATCGGCAGGGGAGCTGTAACCGGATGAACCGTCAACTACGCGCCATCATCAAAAAAGAGCTGCGCAACGCTTTTGGTTCACCCTTGGCCCTGATATTTTTGGGGACCTTTTTGGCTACGGTGATGTTCATCGTGTTCACAATGGAAACGTTTTTTGTGCGCAACCTGGCCGATATCCGGCCGATGTTTACATGGATGCCGATCTTGCTGATCTTTTTGATTGCTGCTTTAACGATGCGCCAATGGAGCGAAGAGGAACGATCCGGCACCAAAGAACTGCTCCTCACGTTGCCGGTCAGCCACTGGACCCTTGTGCTGGGGAAATTTTGCGCCGTGCTGGTGATGGTCGGCATCGCTTTGGCGCTGACCCTTGGCTTGCCCATTACAATCAGCCTGCTCGGTGATTTAGACTGGGGACCGGTCTTAGGCGGTTATCTGGCCGCGATGCTGCTTTCGGCCGCCTACGCCGCAATGGGGCTGTTCATCTCATCCCGTACCGACAACCAAATTGTGGCGCTGATATTAACCGTGCTGCTGGGGGGTGTTTTGTACACCGTCGGGACCGCCACCGTCACCGATTTCTTTGCCGGCCGCATGGGGGAAATTTTACGCGCCATCGGTACCGGTAGTCGCTTTGAGAGCATTTTGCGCGGGGTACTTGACCTGCGCGATTTAGCCTACTACCTCAGCTTGACCGCTGTATTTCTCACGCTCAATGTCATCTCTCTCGATTCTAGTCGCTGGAGCGATCAGCAAAAGGGGTATCGGCGCAACGTGTGGCTGACCACCGGCTTAATCGTCGTCAACCTGCTTGTGCTAAATATCTGGCTGTTTCCGTTGGGCGGCTTGCGCATCGACATGACCGAGAATCAGGAATATAGCCTGTCGCTGCCGACAAAAGATTTGGTCGAAAACCTGAATGAACCGCTAGAAATTACAGCCTATATCAGTGAAAAAAACCATCCATTGCTACAGCCTTTGGTGCCACGCATCCGCGATATGCTGACCGAGTATGAAATTGCGGGCACCGGTATGGTGACAGCCCGAGTGATCGATCCGACGGCCGACCCTGCCGCGGAGCTAGAAGCGAACCAGGCGTATGGGATTCAGCCACAGCCGTTCCAGATTTCAGACCGGTACGAAGCGTCGGTTGTAAACGCCTATTTTGATATTTTGATCAAATACGGGGACGAGGTCGCCATCCTCAACTTTGGTGACCTAATCCAAGTAGACCAGACCCCGTTCGGCATCGAAGTAGGGCTGCAAAATTTAGAGTATGACCTGACGAGCATCATTAAAAAGACGGTGTTTGGCTTTCAGGATTTAAACGCTGTTTTGTCTTCGCTCGACCAACCGGCCAAGCTGACCTACTACATCACCCTAGATACGATCCCCCAGCAGTTCGAGACGGTGTCTAACAGTATTTTGCAGGTGGCGGCCGACCTTGAAGCAGAGTCGAACGGCCGCTTTGAATTTGAACTCGTGAATTTAGATGACCCATCTTCCGGTTTAACCACGGCTGAGTTTCAGCAGCAGTTTGGGGTACAGCCTTTTTCCTTGGGGCTATTTTCGGCCGAAACTTTTTACGCCCACATGCTTCTAGACACAGGTGAAGGTGTCGAACTGCTTTTTCCGCCCGATGATGGGTCAGAGGCGACTGTTCGGACCCAAGTAGAAGCGGCGCTTAAACGGGCTGCTCCGGGTTTTCAAAAGGTGGTCGGCGTTTGGTCACCGATCCCACAGCCGCAAAATGACCCCACCAGCACCGAGCCGGTTTTGCTGAGCGAGTATAACTTGGTGCGCAATCAGCTAAGCCAAGAATATGATGTGCAAAATGTTGACTTAACCACAGCAATTCCGGCCGAAATCGACTTTTTGGTTGTGCTCAGCCCTCGAGCTTTGAGTGACGCTGAGCTATTTGCTCTCGATCAATATTTGCTGCGTGGGGGACAAATGCTCATCTCATTTAGCAACTATGCACTGGGGGTGGACCCGATTTCTGGGCAGATCGGGTTGCAGCTGGCCAACGTCAGAAACACAGCCAATTGGCTCGCTCATCACGGTGTGGTTGTATCGCGCGAACTGGTACTCGATGGTCAAAACCAGCCATTCCCCGTTACCACGTTGCGCGATGTTGGCGATCAGCAGGTGCAGCAGGTAACGGCGCTCGACTACCCCTATTTTGTTGACATCCGGCCGGACGGCATGGCGGCTGAAAATCCCGCCCTGACCAATTTGGCCGCGGTAACCCTTAGCTATCCACAGCTGGTGCAGATCGATGATCGCAAGAACGAGAGCCGCGTAGTCCAAACGCTGTTGCGCTCCAGCGACCAGAGCTGGCTGTCGGCCGACCCGAACATCTTGCCCGACTTTGACCAATATCCTGAAGCGGGCTTTGCTGCGGGACAAAGCTTTGGCACCTACGCCTTGGCGATTGCTTTAGACGGTGAGTTTGACAGCTACTTTGCTGACCAAGAAATTCCGGTTGTACCCACTGAAAGCGGCCCAACGCCGGTTGCCATTAGCAAAATCGACCGATCAAGCACAGACGGTCGATTGATCGTCGTGGGATCTAGCACCTTTGCTGAAGACAGCCTGCTCAATTTGTCCGCTAGCCTTTCTGGTGACGTGGGGTTGCTTAACTTGCAGTTTGTGCAAAATATGGCCGACTGGGCGGTAGAAGATCTAGACTTGCTGGAGATTCGGTCGCGGGGCTCGCAATCACGCGTTTTACGGCCGATGGGGGAAGGGGAACAGAGCTTTTGGGAGCTGACAAATTACGCCATCGCCTTGATCGCGTTGGCAATCGTTTATGCGGGTGTGCGCCAGAACTTTCAGCGGCCGGTTGTGCTGCCACCTCGGCCGGACCATGTCCTAAATAACCGAGATGAAGCGGCCGAGGGGGAAGGCGCGTGACCCAACTTCAAAAAATATTGACGGCCGTGTTGCTGCTGCAAATCGCCATCGGGGCGTGGGTCTTTTGGCCTGCGGCCGATGGGGCCACACCGGGCCAACCGTTGTTGACTAGTTTAGCCGGTGTGCAAATCGACCGGATTGAAATCGAAGATGGTACCGGTGAGCGACTTGAGTTAAGCATTGATCCAACAACCAATCATTGGGTTCATACTCCGTCCGGCTACTCGCTGACAGACGGTAAAATCACCCGCTTTATAGATCAGCTAAGGCAGCTGCAAAGTGGAAGATTGGTAACCCAAACACCAGCCAGCCATGCTCGCTTGCAGGTGGCAGACGAGCAATTTAATCAAAAAATCCGGATTTGGGCTGATGGCGCTTTGCAGGAGTTGCTTGTCGGAACCGCCCCCAACTCTCGGTCGGTCCATGTGCGTTTGCCGAACCAAGATGAGGTTTGGCTCACCGATGTGTTGACCAGCGCCGATGTCGATCCGGCCGTGCGCAATTGGCTGAACACGCTTTATTATTCGTTGGAACGTAGTGATGTGGTCGGGCTGACGATTGAGAACGAGAGTGGGACGCTGCGTTTTGAGCGTGTGCCCCCAGTCGTGGAAGGGGATGCGCCTACTTGGGCTTTGCAGGGATTGGCGGCCGACGAGCGTTTGGACCAAGCTGCGTTTGGTACGCTGCTCAGCCGGGCAACCAGCGTCCGCTTTGCCGAGCCATTGGGATTTGAACGTAAGCCATCTTATCAATTAAATGACCCGCTAGCGACTGTTACGATTGAGTTGGAAAACGGCAGCCGCACGTTGGAAATCGGAGCTTATGACAGCGAGAGTGACAGCTATGTGTTGGGATCTGATTTTAGTATGGTGGTGCGGGTGCCTGCTTTGACGGTGGCCGATTTTGTGATGGCTGATTTAGAAGGATTGATCCTGCAGACGGATGGTTAGTGCAGGTTCTTAATTTCTAAAAGCTAGAGGATGAACTTAATGCGAAAATTTCGGATTTTGATGAAGTCCTCTAAATGTGCAAAGCCTTGGTCAATCTTGGTTGCTGATACTCTACACCTGTGGGGTTATTCCATAGCCAATCTTTTCGATTTCGCCATTTTACTGTGGGCGCGCGGGTTTTTTGTTAATCAAGGGACGTAAGAGGCGGGAATAAACGCTTTTCTACGTTGCATAAACTCTTTCCCGCCTCTTTCGCCCCTACCCCACATGCGCCACTACCTAGGTAGGTAGGGGTGAAAGGGGGCGGTAAAACCTCGTCAAAGTGGCACAATTGGGCTCCGCCCCCTTACATCCCTGAAATATATTTCCAATTTGACTTCCAATTTGACCATATCAACAAAAAATCCGCGCATCCTTTCACTGTAAACATCTTTTACATTTGAGCCCGACATCGTTAAAATTTGCCTACAGTAAAAACAGCTTCGCTGAGAACACAATTTATGGCATCGATCAAACACACGCTCACCAACATCGTCGCCGAGGCATTTGAAGCCTGCGGCATTGACAAAAAATATGGCACCGTCGAGGTTTCTACCCGTCGTGAACTGGCCGACTACCAGTGCAACGGAGCATTGGCGGCCGCCAAACCATACAAAATGAACCCGCGCCAGATCGGGCAAAGCGTGATGGAAAAGCTGCAAGAAACAGCGGCCGATACCTTCTCTGAAATCAGCCTAGCTGGCCCTGGGTTTATTAACCTGCGCCTGAGCGACAGCTGGTTGGCAAGCCTTACCCAAGAGATGGCAACTGATGCATCCGGCCGGTATGGGGTCGACCCCGCGGCCGATCCCAAGATGATCATCATCGACTATGGTGGCCCCAACGTTGCGAAACCGCTGCATGTGGGGCATGTACGTACCGGCATTATCGGTGAAAGTTTAAAACGATTAAGCCGCTTTTTAGGCCACAATACCCTGGGTGACATTCACATGGGGGACTGGGGACTACCGATCGGTCAAATTATTATGGAGCTTGAGGATCGTGACCCGACGATGCCCTATTTCGATGCCAGTTTTTCCGGCCCTTACCCAGAGCAATCACCCGTCACCGTAACAGATTTGGCGGAGATTTACCCTACGGCCAGCAGCAAAAGCAAAACGGATGAGGAATTTCGGGCACGGGCGCAACAGGCAACGAGCGAGCTACAGGAAGGTCGGCCGGGGTATCGTGCGCTGTGGCAGCATTTCATGACCATATCGATTGCGGACCTAAAGAAAAATTATGGCAGTTTGCAGGTCGATTTTGATCTGTGGCTGGGTGAAGCGGATGTCAATGATCTAATCGAGCCGATGGTTGAAAAGCTAAAGGCTGACGGATTCGCCTACCTGAGCGAAGGTGCGATTATCATCGATGTAAAAGATGATGCGGATAAAAAAGAGATGGAGCCGCTGATGGTGGTCAGGTCAAATGGATCTGTCGGGTACGAAGCGACCGATATGGCAACCATTGTGCAACGGGTGCGGGATTATGATCCTGACTTTGTTTGGTACGTGGTTGACGGCCGACAACAGCATCATTTCAAAAAGGTGTTTCGCGCGGTCTACAAATCGGGCATCGCCGATAAAAACAAAATCAGCCTAGAACACACCTATAACGGCACAGTAAACGGACCGGACGGCAAACCGTTTAAAACGCGTGACGGTGGGGTGATGAGCCTGCAGGTGCTGGTTGAAATGGTGATCGATAAAGCGCGCCAACGGTTGGCTGAAATCGACTCGGCTTCTGGTTATCCGGCCGAAGAACAAGAAGATATCGCTCAGAAAGTAGGGATCGCGGCCCTAAAGTTTGCCGATTTGGTGAACCATCGGACCGGTGATTATGCGTTTGACCTAGAACGGTTCTCATCGTTTGAAGGGCGCACCGGCCCCTATCTGCTGTATGCGGCTGTAAGGAACCGTTCGATTTTACGCAAGGCGGCCGAAGAAGGATTGTCGGCCGGTCAGATACTGCCACCTGCTGGACCAGAAGAGCGGGAATTGCAGTTGAAACTGCTTGAACTGCCCGACCTGTTAGATTTTGCGTTTGATCAACGTGCCCCAAATCATCTGTGCGATTATGCATATAATTTGGCGATTGCGTTTAATCGTTTTTATCGGGCGCATCACATTTTAAATGAAAAAGATGAAGCACAGCAGGCGTCATGGTTGGGTGTGGCCCAACTGACTGTGGATGTGTTAGAGTTGGTACTAGATTTGCTCGGTATTAGTGTGCCAGAGCGGATGTAAACTTTTAGGCCGTTTCTTTTCGAGAAGGAAAAGCTATCCATTGTTGTTTAACCGTGCAATGGCCCTTTTGATTGGGACGGCCGATAAAACTCAAAACCGGAAAATTGAGGGACAGAAAGAAGGGAAGGGTGGTCCCTGTGCGATCTGATTGCTTACTTATTTAGCTTTTAGATTTTTATTGGTCGGCCGACTGTGTTTACACAAATATGTGAGCATATCGTTGGTGATCTACTACCTTTTGTATGTTTCAAGAACTTAAAGATCGTATTCGTTCAATCGGCTATGCCATTGAAGGGGTTGTCTATCTGGTAAAGTCCCAGCACAATGCCTGGATTCATCTGCTGGCAACAATTTTGGTCATTGCCTTGGGTTTATGGCTGCAAATTAGCCGGTCGGATTGGGCGCTGATTACGTTGGCCATGATGGGGGTCTGGATGGGTGAAGCGGTCAATACGGCCGTAGAAGCGATTGTTGATATGGTCATGCCAGAAATTCATCCTTTGGCGAAAATAGCGAAAGATGTGGCGGCCGGAGGCGTGTTGTTGTCAGCCGTGGCTGCAGCGATTGTTGGCCTGCTCATTCTGGGTCCGCCATTTTGGGCCGCAGTTACCCCGTTTCTGTTTGGAAGTTAGAGCTGTAGGCTCTAATAAGCCGATATGGCTAAAACACCCGTTAAAAATGATTATCGATGCTGCTATCCAATCATGGTACAGCTAGACTCCGACCCATTTAGAGCAGTTTGATCTGCTGAAACGGGAAAATCGGGAATATTTCGATCATTCTTGATGCCAAAAAGCCTGCTTATTCATAATAAACCGGTTCTGAACGCATCCCAACTTGCCACCCATTTTCATCTGAATAATGATGAACCGCGGCCAGGTATTCTGTGTTTTCGGGTGATTCGGGATAGATGATGGGGATTGGGATCATGAAAAGTTCGTGATGATCGTTAGTTCCTTTAATTTCGAACCGGAACAACTCACCATCGACTTTAACCGGTAATCGAATAACCTCTCCCTCTCCGGTTAATTCATCACTCTGAACATTTCGACATTCATAAACCTGTTCTTCGTCCTGCCAAATCATGAGCACATGTTTAGGATCGTCGGTCGAAAGTTCAAAAATAACCAACACCTCGTTATCTTCAAGTTTCTGATTAACTGGTGGCTTTAAACCACATCGTGCAATGGGGCTAATATTGCTATTGTGACTCTCGACTTTAGTCTGTGAACAACTTGAAAAGAGCATAAATATCAGAATGATTGAAGAGAAAATTATAGGTTGAATGGAATAATCGGATACTCGATTCATGTGTGCCTCCGTTAACTACCTTGAGCGCTACATTTAGAAACTCAGGTTAACTGATTTTGCTATCTGGCTATTGATTTAACGACAAAGGCAACGAGTAGGTTCCCTCATTCGTCTTTATGTCGTCCGTTTCACATCCGGTTTGGGCCACATCTGCGGCAGCTCGGTGTTATAAAGGTCTACATCCATCGTGATATAACTTTTGCCCGTACCCGGAGCCGGTACAAAGTCCCATTTGTCGCTGCGATTGCCTTTGGCCATCGCTTGGGCGATAAAGTGACGTCGTTTTTGATCTGCCACAATTTTTGCCCGCAGCTCTCGTACATTCCAAGTTTTATGGATTTCGGCCGAAAACTCCTTCACAATGCGCATAAAGCCTGGCTTGTTGGCTAAATTCTCTAGCTCATTTGGGTCTGCTTCAACATTAAACAGCAGGGGGGGATCATCTGGCCCGTAAATAAATTTAAACGGCCCTCGCTTGATCATTAATTCCGGTTTGATGACTCCCTCGCCTAAATATTCCGCGATGACGGTGTCATTCATACCGGCAGTTTCACCCGTGGTGAGGGCATGGGCGAAACTGTTGCCGTCCAACGGCATCGCCCACTCTGGTGCGGGATGGGCGTCATCGGCCGCAAGTTCCACCATCGTTGGCAAGATGTCTAGCAGTGACACATTTTCGCTGATGCGTTTGTTGTGCACACCGCCGCTGGCTGCGATCAAGGGGACCTTGGCCGACCATTCGTGGAACGACATTTTGTACCATAGTCCACGCTCTCCCATCATATCACCATGATCCGATGTAAAAATAATAACTGTATTTTCGTACTGATCAGTGTCTTTTAGCGCCTTTACAAGCTCGCCCACTTTTGCGTCGATATAGCTAATCATCGCGTAATAGGCGTGGCGGGCGGTGCGAACCATCTCGTCTGTCACGACATCCTCATCCAATAGGCCGCACATTTGGCGCAGACGGTAGCTATGGGGGTCTAGCTCGTCGTTAGGCAGTCGGCCGACGGTCGGCATGTCAATCTCATCATCGCCGTACATGTCCCAAAATTCAGGCGTCATGTTATACGGGTCATGCGGATGGCCAAATGAGGTCATGAGAAAAAATGGTCGCTTATCTTCTGAACGAGGGTAGTCATAGATTTTTCGTACCGCCCGAAAGCAGACTTCATTGTCAAAATCCATCTGCATGCTCGCTTTGCACGGCCCCGCCATGCGAATGCTGTCTGGCTGGTGATACCAAGCCAAACGATTTTCAAGCGGCCGTTCCCAATCGGGCGTCCATTCAAACCCGCCTGGATAATAGTCAGTGGTTAAACGTTCTTCAAACCCATGTAGCTGGTCAGCCCCCACAAAGTGCATCTTGCCCGAAACACAAGTTTGATACCCCATTTGCCGCAAATAGTGGGCAAATGTAGGCACGGCCGAGGGAAATTCGGCCGCGTTATCATAAGTACCAATCTTTGAGCTAAGCTGTCCGGTTGCCATGCTCGACCGAGAGGGAGCACATACCGGATTGTTGCAGTAGGCGTTTTCAAACACCATCCCCTCTTCTGCCAATTTGGACAAATTTGGGGTTTTAACAACCGGATGGCCATACATGGGCAAGGCGGGTCCGGCCATTTGATCAGACATGATGATGAGGAAGTTGGGTTGAGACATGGGGGAAATGAGGCCAGTAGGGGCTACGTCACCCCTTTTAGGGGTGGCTCGCCCCGATACTGATAAAATTTCGTGAGTAAGTAAAAGTCGCCAAGCGAGAAGCGGTGGCTTTCGGCGCAATGCTCCTTGCCACCTGCCCCTTGCTTCTAAATTAAAGCGAATCGAAATTCATGAGCGTGGCTGGGTCGATATCTTTTAGCAACGGGTTGCCTGAATCGCGACCAGAAAGCACGACATCGGCCGGGTCAAGACCCCAGTCAATCCCGAGTTCCGGATCATCCCACTTCACCCCAAATTCGTCGCTGTTGTTGTAATAATTATCGACGATGTAGGTCAAAATCACCCGTTCCGAAATGGTAGCAAAACCATGTGCCACACCAACCGGAATGAAAAGACCAACCAAATGGTCATCACCCATATCAATTGTTTGGGTCGCTTTATACGTTGGCGAATTCGGCCGGATATCGGCCAAACATGCTCGAATCATACCGCTCATCACAAACCAATAGTCAACTTGGTGGTAGTGATAGTGCAAACCGCGCACAACCCCCCGTACCGATTCAGATCGATTGGTCTGAAACACGTCCCAAGATCGTTGTGGAAACCACTCTTTGCGGAAACTTTCGAGAAACCTGCCTCGGTCATCCCCAAAGACAGATGGCTCAACGATGTAGACACCCTTAATATGTTCAGATTCGGTGATTTTTGTCATAAGATCTAATTCCTTTTCCAGAATTGGTTGGAAAAAGAGTGATTAGATGTTGGTGATTGGTTGTTAGATTCTCATATCGACAACATTTTGCCGACCTGTTTGTTTTGAGGTTAAAACGCCTCAAAAATCTGCCGTACTATACCGTTTAAATCTTACAAACCCTAAGACAAAAAGATAAACGTTATAAAGTTTCTACAATGAATGCGGGGTACTCTCCTGCATCGCCAAAATTAAAATTTGTGTTGATAGAATTCAACTTTCTCTGCAGGTAGCGGATCATTGCCTAAAATGATATCGGCCGCCTTTTCCGCCACCATCATCGTCGGTGCATAGAGGTTGCCATTGGGAATGGTTGGAAAGACCGATGCGTCAACCACACGCAGTCCGTCTATACCGTGTACACGCATGGTGGCTGGGTCAACCACCGCCATCGGGTCGTTCCCCATCTTGCAGGTGCAGGACGGGTGATAGGCTGTTTCTCCTTCGTGTCCTACCCATTCCAAGATCTCTTCCGGGGTTTGCACGTTGGGTCCAGGGGAGATCTCGCCACTGCTGTACTCGTCAAACGCGGGCTGGTTCAAAATCTCCCGCGCCTTTTGAATCGCTTCGACCCACTCTTGGCGGTCGTTGGGGGTAGACAGGTAGTTGAATTTTAAGGCCGGATATTCATTGGGGTCGGCCGACTTTAGCTTAATTGTGCCGCGTACGTCTGAAAACATCGGGCCGACATGCACTTGGTAGCCGTGCCCGCCGCTGGGTGATGTGCCGTCATAACGGATCGCAACCGGTAAAAAGTGGAACATCAAATTGGGCCAAGCCACCGTTTCGTTAGATCGAATAAAGCCGCCCGCTTCAAAATGATTGGTTGCAGCCGGCCCCGTCTTGCCAAATATCCACTGTAGGCCAACCCATGGCTTGTTGTACCAAACGGTTGAAGGCCACACCGAAACCGGCTGCTTGCACCCATGTTGAACATAAACTTCTAAATGGTCTTGCAGGTTTTCACCTACACCGGGCAGATGGTGAACCACATCAACCCCGGCCGCCTGCAAATCCGCCTCGTTCCCAACCCCAGAAAGCTGTAGCAAGTGGGGAGAATTAATCGCCCCGCCGCATAAAATTATTTCATCGGCCGAGATCGTTTGTGGTGCGCCTTTACGCAAAAAGCCAAACTGCACTTCAACGCCGGTTGCCCGCTTCCCTTCAAACACAATTTTGCGCACAAACGCACTTGTCTTAACCGTTAAATTCGGCCGTTGATCTAAAATCGGATGCAGATAAGTTCGGGCCGCACTTTTACGCCGTCCTTTATGGATATTTTTATCAAACGGTGCAAACCCCTCTTGTTTATACCCATTCACATCTTTTGTCAGTTTGTGCCCCGCTTGCTGTACCGCTTTAAAAAACGCCTTAAACAGCGGATTTTCGGCCGGGCCTCGCTCCATCACCAATGGTCCATCATCGCCTCGGTATTCATCATCTGGTTCAGCTCCAAGGGCATTTTCCATCCGTTTGAAATAAGGCAAACAGTGGTGATAGTCCCATGTCTCCATCCCAGGGAAATCTGACCAGCGTTCGAAGTCCATCGGGTTCCCCCGCTGAAAAATCATCCCGTTGATGCTGCTCGACCCACCCAGGACTTTGCCCCGCCCCTGAAAAATCCGCCGATTGTGCATATAGGGTTCAGGTTCCGACTCGTAACACCAATCATACAGCTTGCTGCCGATTGGTATCGTTAAGGCGGCAGGCATGTGGATAAATAAATCCCATAAGTGGTCTTTGCGGCCTGCTTCAAGGACAAGAACATTGTGGTTGGGGTCTGTGCTCAGCCTGTTGGCCAGCACACATCCGGCGGACCCCCCGCCGATAATTATGGTGTTGTAGTGAGTCATAAGCTTTTTCTTGGGATGTTAGATAGTAGATGTTGGATGTTAGTTTCAAGTGCAACTTTCTAATATCCAATATCTAGCATCTAATATCTGTTTTCTAAACCGTCCAGTCGGTACAGTAAATTGTAATCCAATCGATTTTATTGGACAATAGGTGGAATGGGACAAAAACTAGGACCAAAACGAACCGCGGCCGATACGCGACAGCTAATTTTTAAGGCTGCAAGTCAAATTTTGATAGATGAAGGGTTGTCGAGCATGACGTTGGCAAAAGTGGCGCAGCAGGCAGGGCTAAGCAAAGGGGGATTGCTCTACCATTTTCCGAATAAGGTTGCCTTGGTAGATGCCATCTTCGAATACCATAATGGGATCTTTGAAGATCGCTTGAATGTGTTGAGCCAAGAAGAAGGAGATGCACCTGGGGCTTGGCTCAAAGCCTACGCACGAGCATCGGTTGAGCAGATTTCAGACAGTGAAACCGCCAGCCTGTACGCAAGTTTATTTGCGGCCGAAGAAGCCTATGCAAGCGCCCATGCGAAAATGCGGCAAAAATATATCGACTGGCAAGAAAAAGTAGAGAATTCAGGCCTTGACCCCAATTGGGCCCTATTGATTCGGTTAACGGTCGACGGGTTATGGTTTTCGCAGATGCACCAATATGGGCCACCTAACCGGACTCAGCAGGATTGGTTGGTTAATAAGATTATGGAGCTTGTCGATTCCCCTCTATCTAAAATCTAGCGAAGGTTTTATTGACGTGCGTTCAGAAAAGCCAAAGGGACCGAAGAT
>JAHDEB010000012.1:33158-49940 GCA_020629055.1 Chloroflexota bacterium | reverse complement strand
AATCTAGCGAAGGTTTTATTGACGTGCGTTCAGAAAAGCCAAAGGGACCGAAGATAATATTAGCAGCAAGAGAGTAGGGATAGCCGCCTGCGCAAAAAACGCCTCGCTAATATTGGTCCAAACTTCAACCGCCAATGTATTATAACCTGTGGGGCTCAGCAATAGGGTCGCTGGCAGCTCTTTCATGGCCGTTAAAAAGACCAATGCGCCCCCAGCAAACAACCCCGGCCGAATAATCGGCAATGTAATTTTCCTGAGGACACCGGCCCCGTTTTCCCCCAACGTGCGTCCCGCTTCTTCGACATGGGGGGACATTTGCAAAAGGGATGCCCGAATGTTCCCGATCGCTTGAGGGATAAACAAAATGACATAACCTGCCAACAGCAAAGGCAGCGTTTGATAAATCGGCAGCGCATAGTTGGCCCCAAACCAGACAAGTGCAAGGGCCACGACCAATCCCGGCAGCGCATACGCCGCATATGATAGTTCTTCGACAAATTCGCTGTATTTGTCTTTTGATTTGACGATTAAAATCGAGACGGGGATCGCTGCAATCACAGTGATGAAGGCGGCCAGCCCCGAAGCTGTGACTGAGTTGAGGGCTGGTTCCCATAAGCTCCACACATCGACAATGTTGGCTTGCCCAGCCACTTCACGCATGCCGCTTTGCTGGGTCAACCCTCGAACGACCCAATAGATGAGTGATGCGGCCGGGATGATAAGCGAAAAGATGACGACCGATCCGGTGAACAAAAGAGCCGGTAACTTTAGTCGGCCAAGTTCGATCCGCTTGCGTTTGCGAGCGACCCCAACGGAGATGCGTTGATACCGTGCTCGGCCTCGTGTGCGATGTTCGGCATACAGTACAATCAAGGCGATTAGCACCAGTTGAAAGGCGAGGGCGGCCGCCTGTGAACGACTAAAAAATGATTGGTATTGCACATAAATGACCCGGGTAAATGTGCTGTAACGCAACATGGTCACCGCACCAAAGTCCCGCAGCGCATACAGGGCGACCAGCAAACCACCAGCCACAATAGCCGGGCGGAGCTGAGGCAGTTCGATCTGCCAAAACGCTTGGCGCGTTGATAGCCCCAAACTGCGGGCCGCTTCGCTTAGATTAGGGTCTAAATTTCTTAATGCTGCCCGCACAGACAGATAGATGTACGGATAACCGATAAGCGACAAGACAATCAGTGCGCCCCAAAATCCTTGAATGTCGGGCAAACGTTCGACCCCAAGCGGAGCGAGCCACTGTTGCAAAAGCCCCTTGGGACCAAAGGTCACAATGAAAAGGTAGGCGTAAACATAGCTGGGGATAACGAGCGGTAGCGCGGCCGTAATGCTCCAAAAACGGCGCATCGGCAGATCTGTTCGTTCGATCAGCCACGCTAAGGGGACCGCTATCATGGTGCATGTTGTCGTCACCGAGACACACAGCAAGATGGTGCGCCCCCAAATTTCAGCATTCCGCCAGCGAAAAAACAGATCAAATAGGTCTGATCCAGCTTCGGCCGTGCGAATGATGAGATAGAGCGGGGTGATTAAGAGCAAAAGCACCACCAAAAGCACCGCCCCACGCATGATTAGGTTCGAGATTGTGTTTCGTCGCATCATAATCCAACATAAAGTATCCACCAGAGACCTAACAATGAAGATAGAAGCGGTTAATCTGTATGTTTACCTTGGTTAAATTTTGGTAACCGTCAATCAATTTGCCTTGTTTGTTGGTGTCAATCATGTGAGAATTAAGACCCATACCCTGCTCACTCTGGAGTTTTTATCGTTTGCCACCTCTATTAGAAACCATGCGTCCGCGCCAGTGGACGAAAAACATTTTTGTGTTTGCGGCTCTCGTATTTGATGGGTCGTTAGACAATCTTGGTCCTCGAATTGTCAGCACAATGATCGCGTTTGTGCTGCTGTGCCTGATGTCGAGCACCGTCTACATCATGAACGACTTGTCAGACATCGAGGCTGACAGAGAACACCCGACAAAGCGGAATCGGCCACTCCCATCCGGCCGACTGAATCCTATGACAGCTCGGATAGCGGCGGTCATTTTTGGTTTGGGCAGCTTGGCCGCAGGCTTTTTCATGACCGTCCCATTTGGGGTCGTTTTGCTCGTCTATCTACTTTTACAAGTCGCCTATACCTATCGGCTAAAACAAGTGGTGATTTTAGATGTCATGGTGATTGCGAGCGGATTCGTCTTACGCGTGGCGGCCGGTGTTGCGGTGATCACCGTTCAACGATTCTCTCCTTGGCTGTACATCTGCGTCGGGCTTTTGGCACTCTTCATGGCGTTGGGTAAACGCAGGCACGAACTGGTGCTAATGGGTGAAAACGCGGCCGCCAGTCGAGCCATTCTGCAAGAATACAACTTAGACTTTATCGACCGCATGATCACGATGGTGCTGGCCAGCATTCTGGTCTCATACTCGATGTACACATTTCAGGCCGAAGGGTTGCCCGATGACAAATCGATGATGCTCACCATACCCTTTGTGCTCTTTGGCTTATCCAGATATCTATATTTGGTTCTTGTGAAGGGAGAAGGCGGCGCTCCGGAAGAGATCTTGCTGCGTGACCGGCAATTTCAGATCAACATCCTCTTGTGGGGTCTGATGGTGGTTTTAGTCGTCTACGTGATTCGCTAAAACGATGTCTTTTAGTGTGAAACCTAAGTCTGACAAATCGATCTAGGTCATGAGAACTGAGGGGCTTATTTAGAGAGCGTATGCTTTCATTTCCAACATCCACCGTTCAGACTTGACCAAATCCTGATCTGGCGATCAGCAATTGGGCCAGTCCTTAGTCACTCGAGCAATGACTAACTCAACGCCTGAACAATCGCTTCAAATCCCAATAGAGTAATTTCAAAGTCCCCTTCAACCAGCGGCCGAGGGTGGCTCGATAACTTGGCAATGACTATTTCGGCCGCCGGGTCGATATAAACATATTGCCCGTGGATGCCTACACCAAAAAAGGCGCCATTTTCATTCCCCATTTTCCAAAATTGATTCCGATACGCCGCGTTGGGAAACGTGCTTGAATAGTCGGCCCCTTTGCGGAATGCCTCAACGCTCCCATTTTGCCGAACATCTGCAAAAAATTGGGCTGGCACAATTTGCCGGTCGTTGTAAAACCCATCATGTAAACACAGCAGCCCAAAACGGCCTAAATCACGCAGCGTGACATTAAACCCGCCGCATGGAAAAGCACATCCCCATGGATCAACTGTGATCGCCATATTTTCTTCAGCCCCCATATGTTGCCAAATATGCTCTTCAAACAGTTTCGCAAACGGCTGCCCTCCGATTCGTTCTAGCAAAATGCCAAGCACGTCTGTGTTGGCCGAAACATAGTGAAATTTCTCTCCATGTTCAAAATCGGCTTTGGTTTGAAGCGTTGGCAGATATTCATAAAGTGATTCCGGGGCGTTTTTTGGTCCGGCCGCCTTAATCTTCGGCCCATACCAACCGGCCGAAATCGTATGAATATTGACGTCTGAACCCATGTCTTCATAATCTTCGGTGTACTCAACCGCAACCGTCATGTCTAAAAGCTGCTGAACAGAGGCATCCCCATAGGCGGAAGTTGCATAGTCGGGCAAATAGTGACTGATCGGCCGGGCCACATCGAGAATCCCTTGCTCGATAAACACACCGGCCAAACAGGCGGTAAACGATTTGCTCACCGACTGTAGCAAATGACGTTGATGCGGTTCCAGCCCAAAATATTGTTCAAACACCGCCTCCCCCTTACGCAAGATCAGAAAGCCGTCGGTATAAGTGTGAGCCAACATTTCAGGCACGGTCCATCTTTTTTGATTTTGATCTACGTATTCAATTTTCGCGATGTTCGCCATCGTCTGGCTGTTCGGGATCGGGCTGACCGGCCCTGTTCCTCTGTGCGCTTCGGCGCAGGGTACCAGCTGTTGAACATTTTTAAAGCTCCAGCCAACCGGCTCACCGATAAACCAATTATCAAGCGTAATACGTTTTTCGGCCGCAGGTGGGGCACCTTGCATCCAACCGTTTTGTGATGATTGCATCCTTTTTTTCCTAATTTCCGTAGTGGGCATCAATCGAGCATTCGAAAACGGTTGCTCGGTTATGATGAACTGTGAAAACAACAAACGGTCGAAATGTCTTTATAAACATTAAACCGATTCTAAATGATGATTGAGTACAGTTTGTACCTCAGAAACTTAAATTTGTGGAGATTGTGATGGACGACAAAACGAAAAAAATTATTCAAATCCTTTTAGCCGTGGTGCTTCCCCCAGTAGGCGTATTCTTAAAAGTAGGCATCCGCTTTAAATTTTGGCTCAACCTGCTGCTTACCTGCCTATTCTTCTTCCCCGGCATGATCCATGCATTGTGGGTAATTTTGGATGACTAATTAAAAGCCTAATGCTTTGAGGGTTTGTTATTATTCAGCAGTTTGGTCCAGTTTGACACAAAGATCTGTGTTCTGCGGAAAGACGAGCTAAAAACTGGCCCAATCTGGCGAAAATAGTTGGGGTGCTAAATAATTACGATGGTTTAAAAAAATGGCCGGTGTCGTTAAATGATTTTATCGACCGCCGGCCGTCCCTACTGATTTGAACCCGTGTAATCGAGCAGTTAGATGGAATCATCCCAAAATAGTGGCTCCCCTTTTCTAAAATATCAGACAAAAAGACGTTAATGGCGATCGCATGCGAAAAAACAGCCACCATTTCGCCCGGATGATCGGCCGCGATTTTTGTAAACGCTCCGATCACATCGGCCGTAAACTGCTCTGGACTGATATCGCAGACTTCGTACGGATTTTTCAAAAAGCGTTTGAATAGCTCCGGCTCTGTCTTCATGAGGTGGGGGGAAATGTATTGATCTGCATGCTTGTCAACTTCAGCCAGCCCCTCAACCGTCGTTAAGCTCAAACCCGAAAGCTCTAAATAGGGGTGAGATGTTTCTTGTGCCCGCCGCATCGGGCTGCAATAGACCGCCTGCACCGGTTCGGCCGCCACACGCTGCGCAACAATCGCCGCTTGGGTATGCCCCTCGGCCGATAATCCAGGATCAACGCCGCTATCCGCTTTCCCGTGCCGTACGATGACTAAATCCATTGCCTATCCCTGTGCCTCTTTTAATCTTCGTCCGTAATGCCCATTTTATCTTTCAAAGCTTGAATTGACGGTTCAACTAGAACTGATCCATCTTGAAAAATAATTGTGGGAACAGAGCGACTGCCTTTGTTGATGGCAACCACTTTTGCGGCCGCTTCAGGGTTCGCTTCAATGTCGATGTCTGTGTAGTCGATGCCATAGTTGTCGAAAAACCAACGAGCCCGGTGACAGTCTCCGCACCAGTCTGTTCCGTACATGATTATTTGATCACTCATCGTTTAATTCCTTGAAGGTTAATCAAACTGTCCAAAATCGGCCGCCGCCAGCGTCACCAGCAAAACTTGCCCCATCCCTTTCGGAAAATTTGAATAGTCCAAATACTCATCGGTCCGGTGAACATTGCCCGAGTTGGCAATCCCCAAACAGACCGCCGCAGCCCCATGGGCCAACGGGATATTGGCGTCCGTACTGCTAGCCCCTTCTTCAATCTTGCGTGCACCCACCGTGCGCAACGCTTCAACCGACCATTGGATCAGCGGATGGTTTTGATCCAGCGTTCCGGCCGGCCGGTTACCGATTTGCTCCCAGTTGACCAATACTTGATTCTGATCATGGTATCGGCTCACAATAGTTTCTACCTTTTTCTGCAGCTTTTTAAGGGTTGCTACTTCTGTTGATCGCAAATCAAGCAGAAAAGAAGCGTTGCGCGCAATCGTATTGATCGACGTGCCACCTTCGATCACTCCCACGTTAAAGCTTGTTTTTGGGCTCTTCGGCACCTGAATTTGGCTGATTTGGTGAATAATGCTCCCCAAGGTGTGGATGGCGCTTGACTGGCCAAAATCGGCCCATGAGTGGCCACCTGCGGCCGAAACACTGACTTTGAACCTGTGCACCCCGATCCCTTGATGAATCAGGTGACCAAACGACCCACCTTCAAGCACGATGTAGGTCGCTTTTTGCCCAAATCGCTCATAAACGGCCCGCATCCCTTTTAAGTCACCCAATCCTTCCTCACCCACGTTCGCAACCGCCCAAATGTCTCTGGGCGGGATGGCACCATGCGTTTGCATCGCTTCAATCAGGTGGATTAGACCCGCCACTCCGGCCGAATTATCAGCCATACCTGGCCCCCAAATCCGATTCCCTTCTCTTTTTATAGACAAGTCGGTGTCGGCCGGAAAAACGGTGTCTGTATGTGCCGAAACAATTACCGGCGCACGGTCGGAGCCGCTGCCCGGCAGTCGACCGTAGACATTGCCGATGTGATCCATAGAAACATCGGCCAATGCCATTTGCTCGAACCTGCGCATCACATGCTCAGCACGCACTTTTTCAGCGAAAGTTGGTGCCGCGATCTGCTGAATCTCTATGGTGAGTTCGAGAGCAGATTCTAGCTCTTCGTAAAAATGTTTAAGTACAGGGGCTACGCGCGGGTGCCGAGCCAATTTATTGATTTGGGTCATTGCAGAGGGTTGATTAAAAGAATGCCAATTAAGGCGATGATAAGCCCTACGTGGAGGAATAGATTGCTGGTAACGAGCCAAAGATCACCGATCGGCAACAAGTGCAAGACAAAGTTTAAAATAATTAGCCCGATCCCGATCAGAGGCAACAAGCCCCGTCGTTCAGACATAAATTCATTTAACCGATCCATCAAATCATTCATAATCGTCAGTCTCCTGAAAACTCATCCCAATATTCTCCATCCGGAGTGTAGTGATTAAAATAAGACAGCAAACGTGGGGGAACCCGGCCGGACATCGCCACGTGAGTGTCCGTGTATTCTTCGCTATCGACCAACCCGCGTTCATGAAATAGGTTCACCAAGTCACCTTTGTCATACGGTAGATGAATGGTCAACGGGGTGTAGGTTGATTTTACAGCTTCAAAGACCGCATTGCGTAATTCGTCGATGCCTTCCCCAGAATGGGCTGATACGTGGACTTTCCACGAATCTACCTCGGGTAAATCCTCAAACGTCATCCCATCTGGTAACGCATCGATTTTATTGAACGCATAGACCATCGGGTAATGCTCCACCTCTAATTCAGCCAATGTGTCTAAAACAGATTCAATCTGGGCATCTACGTTTGGATGGGTAGCATCAATGACGTGCAGCAAGATATCCGCCTCAACAATTTCTTCTAAGGTAGCCCTAAATGCCGCCACAATGTTGGTGGGCAGCTTTTGGATAAAGCCCACCGTGTCGGTGAAAAGAACATCACGGCCGCCGGGCATTCTAACCCGTCGCGTTGTCGGGTCTAACGTCGCAAAAAGCATGTCGGCCGAAAGCACGCTCGCACCGGCCAAGCGGTTCAGCAACGTAGATTTCCCCGCATTGGTATAACCTACGATCGCAACCGTTTGGAGCGCCGTTTGTTGTCGCTTGCTACGATGCCTGGTCCGATGGGCCATGACATCATCAAGCTCTCGTTTGATATGGGCCACCCGCTTATTAATCATGCGTCGGTCCATTTCCAGCTGGGTTTCACCGGGGCCGCGTAACCCCACACTGCCACCCGCACCACCACCTGTGCCCGCTTGGCGAGCTAAATGGGTCCACATCCGGGTTAGTCGGGGGATCCGATACTCTAGTTGGGCAAGCTCAACTTGCAGCTGCCCTTCACGCGTTTGTGCATGTTGAGCAAATATATCCAAAATCAAGGCTGTGCGATCTAAAACCTTAATTTCTTCGTTCTCAAATTCTTTTTCAAGCGATCTCTGTTGCCGAGGTTGAAGCTCATCGTCAAAAATAACAACAGTCGCATCTAATTCAAGGACCATCGCTTTGACTTCAGCAACTTTACCGCTGCCGATGTAGGTAGATGTAATCGGTTTTTCTAGGCGTTGTAAGGCGGCTCCTACTACTTTTAACCCGGCCGTTTCTGATAGTCTGGCAAGCTCTTCTAAACTGTCTTCGGCCGATAATAGACTGATTTCGGTATGGATGTCGGTTCCGACGAGAACCGCTTTTTCTTTCTTGGCTTTTGTTTTATGGAGTGCTATGGGAATATCCTGTTAAGTTTTGCTTGGGGGCGTTTGTATTCAACAACCGACCGCCCTTTGGCCGTTAATAATCGTCTTCCTCGATTTCTTCGGGGATGTTAGCATAAAAACGGTTATTGATCTCTGAAATTAACGCTTCCCCTTCTTCAGGTGGCAGTGTCATCCCCACCGGAATACGGTAGTTGCCGTAGTCGAATGCGGGGCAGTTGAGCTTCGAGTCCATGCTAAAGCGGGAGATATGCTGACGCGCATATCCGTCTGTTACCCCTAAAAGTGAAAACGGCCGACGCACAATCAAGCGATCTGGATAAAAAAATAAAATTTCTCGGGTTGAACTAAAGTATTGCCATTGTTTCCAAACTTTTCTGCCAATCTGGAACCAAATAGCCGCAACTGTTAGCAAAATCAGAAAATAGGCGTAAAGATAAACCCCGTCAAAACCAAAATCTCCGGCGCGGATATACCCTGCGACCACGGAAAGTCCCCAAATAGAGCCTACAATCCATGCGATCAGCATCGTCGTGTATAACGCCCAAAACATCGTCTGGCGCTCTAACGGGATTGTGATTTTGACTCGCTCTTCGTTTTCTTCAAATACGATTCTTTGTGTGGACATGATCTTGATTTTAACTTGAGCAACCGTTTGCTCAAGCGATTATTGTTGGGTCTTGGACCCGTACAAAAACTTTTAACCGAGCTAGATTTGGCCATGCCTGAAAAGCGGTCAGGCAAAAAAGCTTGGCGAAGCACTAGATTAGAAAAAGGGGCAATGTGAATCAATATCACACCGCCCCTTTGATTATACGCTGTCTAAAAACTTAGAGGCGAGAAACTATTCGACGATCTTTACTTCCGTCTTTGGTCCTTTGCCTTCAAGTTCTACGATCCCGTCACGGGCCGCCGCTCGCGTAAATTCGATGAATGATTTAAACGGTTTTTCCCGGTCGTTTTTGAAGTTCTTTTCATCAAACGATTCATTCTTCGCAATCATTGTGGCTTTCACCGATCGTAGCTTCAGAGATTTCTCATCTGCGATATTTTGTGTGATCGCAGACATCAACAGTCTGTATGCACCGGTAATTGTCAATTCCTCGACAACCGGCTCTTCTGGGGCTGCCTCGGCCGTTTCAGCTTCAGCTTGGGCCGGTTCGGTTTCTTCGGTTGCTACTTCTGCTGCTACCTCAGTTTCTTCAGTGCCACCTTCAGCTTCTGTTGTTTCAGCTTGGGCTTCAGCATTCGCTTCTTCGGCATCCGCATTTTCTTCAGATGTATCGGCCGCTTGATCGCTTTCTGCTGATTCAGCATCCGCGGTGTCATCAGCTGGCGCTTCAGAGGCTTTTTCTACTGAATATGATCCTTGTAATACCGCTTCAATTGAATCCTGCGGTACGCCCAAGAATTCAGCGATTTTCTCGTCTCCACCTTCATATTTGTATTGAGAAGGGGATTTTCCTGGTTTGGACACCCGTTTTAAGAGGTGCAGATTGCGGGTAACCTCAGTCATGAGGTTGCGGATGCGGGTCGATGAGAGCTCGATTTTTTGTTTATTGCGCAATTGGCGGCAATATGACTCAACTTGCAAGAATGAAGCTGGATAATTTGGATAGGTGCGTAGCGTTTCGATAATCAAAACACGCGCCTGCAAGTCGTCTGGCACTTCACCGTTTAAAGTAACCGGTTCGGCCGCCACTTCATTGCCTGCATCTGCAGTTGATGAATCTTCGGCAGCTGATTCATTGGCTTTTTCTGTTAGTGCGATAACTTGGCGTGGCCCTTTCCCTGAAATTGTGATCAGACCTTGGTCAACCGCGACGGCGGTAAACTCACCAAATCGGCCAAATGAATTTCCGTCTGGAACGATGATTTCTTTTTCATCAAAGTTTGGATAAATCTCTTTCATAAGAGACTTAATCGCAGGCGGCCGTGCTTTCTTGTCTTTTTCTTTGGCTTTGTCGAGTGCCTCTACCAAAATGTTTAGCGCGACAGCCAAGGTTAACTCACCTTGTTGGTTGATGACTTCAACCGGTTCGTTTTCGGTCTCAGCATCGTTCTGACGATCGTTTTGGCGATCATTCCGATCGCGCCCACGGCCGTTGCGTCCGCCGCGACGATCATTTCGGTCATTCCGGTCACGACGATCGTGAACATCATTCTCGTCATGCTCTTTTGGCGTTTGATCGGGCAAGTAAATTTCGTTTACCGTACCGGTTGTTACCAGCTTGACCAAGCTTTTCTCTTCGGCATCTTGTACAAATTCTTTGAATTTTTGATAACGGCGGCCGTTTGAACCGGAGAATTTCTTTTCGTCGAAACCTCCCATTAACTCAGCCATCATCATTTTTACATTTGGTAACAGGGCCGATTTGCGTTGTTTCTGCAATTTCTTGACCGCTTCAACCAGACCTTCATAAGGGTCTTTAACTCGTTTTTTAGATGTTTTGGTTTGCAGGTTAGAGATTTGACTGTACAGAATGAATTCGTCTACCGCTTGTGCCAAATGAGACGATGTGGTCCCATCTACACCGATCGCAATAACGCGATTACCTTCACGGCGGATCGCATTTACAAGAGGGACAAAGTCACTATCGCCAGTAAGCAGAATAAAGGTGTCAACGCTCTTCCGGTTGTGTAGCACATCCATCGCGTCGATCGCCATGTACATGTCAACCGCATTTTTGCGTGGGGTTTGTTTCCCACCTTCGTCCATAAAAAAGGTAGGTACATAAACCGGGTCCATTCCATTAGAAATGAGGGCGGTCGTCATGCTGGCGCTATGTCGGTTCCAGTCGGCAAATGCGTGGGCGACCACAACGCGGCCGAACTCTTTACATTTGTCCATTAAGTCTTCGAAATTTGCATTGATGTTGTAGTTGTTGCGTAAGGCATAAACGATATTTTCAAAGTCGAAAAATACCGCTACATCATCAATTTTTTGATTTGATTGATTCATATGATTGTTTTTACTAAAAGTTATTTTTATAAACGATTAAGCTAATAAGTTATAAGAATTAAATGATCGTCTTAATTGGATAATCATGTCGCTTAACAGCTGAAGAATTTTCAGCCGCCAGCCGGTTTGATTAAGACAGTTCTTAAAATCAGCCATTTAAAAAAAGTTAAGCGCAATCGATTAACTAAACATAGAATAGGCCTTCTATGGTGAGGAAGCTCTAATGTTAGGATTGATACATGCAATAGTGTCTGGCTGAACTCCCCTAAATCTTGCTCTGATAACAGTGGTTTAGCTGTTATTTACAACATAGTAAATGGGCAAAGTGCCCATATCTTGTAGATATACCTAAAACATTTAGTTTCAGAGGTGCCGATTTAAGGTTGCATACCCCCGGCCCAAAAATATTTTCACAACGATTCAATGCCATTGTTTTCGTAGATTTTTGATTATTTATTTCAAAATCCTATCAAAAAACCGGCTGTTTGAACGATCGTAGTTTGAACCGATTTAACTGACCTTGACATTAATCATCATCTAGTGATCTTGGTCTTATGGTCAGTATCTCAGATTCCTATTGCTTTCCATCACTTATATTTTATAAGCAAAATGGATATTGATAACTAGATTATAACCCTTTCCAGAATATTGCAACACTGTCTTGGCTAATTGTTTATATTCGGGTTATAGCCAAAGGTCAGGGGTTTAAAAAATATCGTACTGATTTATCTCTTGAATAAACTTCTCTTTTTCCTCGTCTTTCATCGGATAAGTATGCTCTTCGGCCGGGAACTCTCGTTTTGTCACATCTTCATGATATGCCCGTAAGGCGTCTAGAATCAGCGGTTTTAGGTTTGCATACCGACGTACAAATCTCGGTGTGAAATCATCAAATAAACCCAATAGATCATGGTAAACCAACACTTGCCCATCACACCCTGACCCTGCACCAATGCCAACGGTGGGTATCTCTAACCGCTCACTGATTTCGGTTGCCACTGGGGCCGGAATGCTTTCAAGCACAATGGCGATACAGCCCGCTTCTTGTAAAGCAAGCGCATCTTCGTACAGCCGCATCGCATCGTCACTGCTTTTGCCTTGAATTCTGTACCCACCCAATTCAGACAACGTCTGAGGCGTTAGTCCGATGTGTCCGATAACCGGTATGCCTGCAGCTACGATCCGCCTGACCTGCTCGACAACCCGTTTGCCTCCTTCAAGTTTTACCCCATCCATTCTGCCTTCTTTGATCAATCGTCCTGCATTTCTTACCGCTTCAACAGGGTCCGCCTGATAGCTCATAAATGGTAAATCACCGATTAAAAAGGCCCGCTTTGCTCCCGCTGCCACAGCTTTGCAATGATGAATTTCTTCATCCATCGTCAACGAAGCGGTCGAATCTTGCCCTAAGACAACCATGTTGACTGAATCGCCAACTAAAATCGTATCAATGCCGGCTTCATCCGCATACTTGCTCGATGAATAATCGTATGCGGTAACCATTGAAATCGGTATCTTTTTCTTCTTTCTTAGTCTCCAAGATCTGACTGTAAATTTTTTAAGTTTTGTTTCTTTTTGAGCGCTCATAATTTGATTAGAAGTTGCTTTGAAATCTTAAGATATGCGGCGTGTTATTCATCAATCTTTAAAAACACTGTTCAGGTGAACGAATATAAATTGAATTATCCCTCTTTTTGCTAGTTGGTAAAACAGGGTAGAAAAATTCTAAATAGCTGCAAAAAAAGACGGCATCTTCGATAGGTACTACGCAATAGGAATCGTAACGTTTCGTGAACTGGTAGTAATGGGCCATTGATCCCAAACCACAATGTTTGGTAGGTTAGACCAAAGGTTAGAAATTTCTTTTCATTTCACACCTATAGTCCTTTTCATAAGTGATTGCGTAAGGCTGCTCATGCAGAATAGCAATAATTATTAGATCAAAGAAGGTATTACATCACATCATCATGTCTTGGTTAGTTGTCCTCGCGATTGGCGCACTCTTCATTTTTACATTATTGCCAGAATCTGAATAAATCGGTTTTTGGGTGACCTTGATGGAGCCTTAAGGTTTTTTCTTCAATTTATAATTTATACCGCCTACTTCATTTCTGTTTGAACTTAATCTTTCGTCAGAATAACCTCCGATTTCTTATCTCGAGCTTGTTGTCTTCATTTTAGATTTGATAAACTATCATCCTATACTTTTTCTAGCTTCCGTATCTTTATTGGTCTTTTAGCCGCGGTGTCTATTAAGGGATAATCACTATTTAGGATGGAGATTTCAAATTATGCATGCACTGCTGATTGCGGAAAATGCTGAAGAACGGGACATTCTGACACAGTCTCTGCGCCAAACGGGGATGCAGATTTTGGCACAACGGGAGGCCACTTCTCTTTTGGACTTTACGTTGTCTAAACCTGTTGACCTCGTGGTTGTTACGACTGAGAACTATACGGAGGCAACAAAACTTGTTGTTTCTATACGGCAACAAATACGCATCCCTCTTCTTATTATCACAAACTCACTGACAGAGCATGAGCATTGCGAGCTTTTAGATAAAGGGGCTGATATGGTATTTTTGCGGCCGATTGCGACGCGCCTTTTCATTCGTTATGCCAAAATCTTGCTCCGAAAAGGGACCGGGTTGCCGGCTTCGCTACTCGATCCAATTAAATCAGATGCTTTAGAGTTAGATCCCGGCCAACGGGCGGTCATATTGAAAAAGAATGAAAATGATGACCATGTCGTTCGCTTAACCCAGCTAGAGTTCCGCTTGTTGTACGTGTTAATGACAAACGAAGGACAGGTGATGCCGATCGAAGAGTTGGTTGAAAAAGTATGGGGGTATACGGGTGAGGGCAATCGAGATTTAGTTCGAGGTTTGGTTCGCCGGTTGCGTCGAAAAATAGAACCAGATGCTGATCGAAAAAATGTAAGTTCCCATTTAATTCAGAACTTACCTGGGGTGGGCTACAGATTTAACATCGAAGAGTAATAAGATGTTATAATTTGGCAGACTATGATTCTTTCTGACACACTGCTCAACTATCTTACAATTGGCGTAATCATATTTTTGGGGCTGTTTGTTGCCCTATGGATCAGTTTGATTATTTGGGCATACCGAGACATGCGTTCGCGGTCTAGAGACTTGTTTGCTCAAGTATTGACGATTTTGGTTGTGACTTTGCTGCCAGTTATCGGTATTTTGATTTACCTGATTCTTCGGCCGGCCGAGACATTGTCTGAAGCGTTTGAACGATCTTTGTTAGAAGAAAGTCTATTGCAAGAGATAGAAAAGAAGTCTCACTGCCCTGGATGTTCGCGCCATGTGCAAAGTCGATGGCAAGCTTGCCCCTATTGCCATGTGAGACTTAAACAAGCTTGTGTAAACTGTCAGGAGCTGGTTGAAATGCAGTGGACCATTTGCCCTTATTGCACGGCCGAACAGCCTCCTGTGGTTCCGCCCCCTGTTCCTGCTAACGAAGTCGATGCATATGACAGTACTTATTTACCCTCAGAACCGGTTGATGGAATCCTTGAATATGAGGAAGATGACCCGACATCATGGACAATAAGCGATTAGTTGTCAGTTGGCTCCCAGAGTTTATATCAGCAAACCGGATTAATCTGATGAAAGTGGCTAGTCGTGTGAAATAATGGCAGCAGTTTTTAATTTGCTCTACTGATTATTTAATTGTTTTATGAGGGGATGAGGATAAGTAACAATCGGTAGCGGATTGTTATTCAAAATGAAAGAGGGAGGAGTTACATTGATGGTGCTATGTGAGCACAAGATTATGGGGAAATAAGTTGATTTCAGAAAAACTTCCTCCCGATAAGTTATCCATCATGTTCGCTTGCTAAAAACACACCGATAATTGTTATGAAGAAAAGATATATTTTTGCATTGATATTGTTCGTAGGGGTCACTTTAATGGGGATTGTCAGCCTTGGGGCGACAGGCTTTATTGTTTCCCGATATGGTGACCCGACCAATGGGGAATCCGCGACCGGTCCGGTCACCTACCTGCCGACGCCCGTGGTTGAATTACAGCCTATACCAAATGTTTCGGCCGATTCAGATGCGGATCAACCAGATCTACAATCACTTCTGTCTGAAACTACTACCGACGAGCGGTTAGGTGTTGCGGTCGAATTGACAAGATACTCACATCCAATTAGCCCCTACATCTATGGGATTAATTTCTCTGATCCAGCAACCCTCACCTCAATGAATATCCCGCTTCGACGATGGGGAGGGAATGCGACAACGCGTTACAACTGGAAAACCGATGTTTCAAACCGGGGAAGCGACTGGTTTTTTGAAAACATACCCAATGAAGATACGGATTTAGCGAATCTGCCAGAGAGTTCGAGTGCGAACCGATTCTTTGCAGAAACACTCAAATTGGGTATAGACCCTGTTATTACTGTTCCATTGATTGGTTGGACTCCTAAGGGAGACAAAGTTAGTTGTGGATTCCCTGCATCTGTATATGGGCAACAACAATATATGGACCCATACCAGAACGAATGTGGAAATGGAATCTCCCCTGAAGGTGCTCTCCTTGTGGTCAATGATCCGGGATTAATCAGTGACCCAATTGGCCCTAGGCATGTAACTGAGTGGGTTGAATTTTTAAATCAGCAATTTGGAACCTCTGCAGAAGGTGGTATTCGCTTCTATAACTTAGACAATGAGCCCATGATATGGCATGAAACCCACCGAGATGTACATCCTGATCCGGTTGGGTATGCCGAAATGAAAGAGAGAACGCTCGAATATGCCTCAGCGATTAAAGAGGCTGACCCAAATGCTAAAACGCTGGGACCGGTAGCATGGGGATGGTCAACCTATTTTTATTCCGCACGTGATCTGAAAGATAATAGCGCTATGTTTGACAACCCTGATCGTGACGAATACGATGATCGGCCGTTTGTCCCTTGGTACTTAGAGCAAATGCGCATCCATGAAGAAGAAACCGGGGTTCGCATTCTCGATTATTTAGACCTCCATTATTATTCAGATGTACCGAATTTATCACTGTCGAATGAAATTAATGCTGACCTAAAAAAGAAGCGGTTTAATGCGACTCGTTCTTTATGGGACCCGACCTATCGTGACGAGAGTTGGATTAATCAACCGATTCAATTGATCCCGCGAATGCATGATTGGATTGAGCAGGAATACCCTGGCACCGGTACGGCGATTACAGAATATAATTTTGGCGCTGTGAATCATATTACCGGCGCTTTGGTGCAAGCTGACGCGTTAGGCATCTTCGGCCGAGAGAGGCTGGATTTGGCCACAATGTGGGACCCTCCTACAGCTGACCAGCCGGCCGCCTTTGCGTTTAAGATGTACCGCAATTATGATGGCAACAACAGTACATTTGGCGATTTATCTCTACCTGCAGGGACAAGCGACCAAAATCGAGTCTCAGTATACGCCGCTCACCGTCAATCTGATGGGGTGGTGACAATTATCTTGATTAATAAGAGCGATATTGTAGAGCCAATAACATTAGACTTGGTGGGAAGAGAATTAAACGGTGAGGCTTATACACATTACCGTTATGCCGAGGATGCACTGAATGAGATTGTTGAGGTTAAAGCTGCGACGCTGAGCGAGAATGGCTTAGAACTTAATCTTAATGCGGAATCGATCAATCTCATTGTTATTGGTGAGTAGAGAGTAAGTAG